>NC_009441.1:5182341-5487184 GCF_000016645.1 Flavobacterium johnsoniae UW101 | reverse complement strand
AGTAAAACTATATTGTCCGGCTGTATTTGAAACCGTAGAATTTTTAATTTTTTGATTTTCATATAAAGTAACTTTAGAACCCGGAAGTACAACGCCGTTTTCAGAATCTGTAATAACTCCGTATAATTCCTGTAGACATTTTAATCTTTTGGTTTCTAGAAATTTGTAAATGTCATCAGAGCCCATTCCGCCGTCTTTATTAGAACTGAAATAACCTTGTCTCGAAACTGGATCAATGATGTAAGCAAAATCATCTTTTGGTGAATTAATGTCATTTCCTAAATTTTGAATATCGCTTACTGTTCCGTTTTCATCAAACTGTCCAACAAAAACATCAAGACCTCCAAGTCCGGGATGACCATCTGAAGCAAAATAGATTTCATTTTCGCTGGTTACATACGGAAACGTTTCTTTGCCTTCGGTATTGATGGGTTTTCCGAGATTTTGCGGTGTTCCAAAATTGCCGTCACTGTTTATGCTTACTTTATAAATGTCAGACTGTCCTATGCTTCCCGGCATATCGGATGCGAAATATAATGTTTTTTCATCCGGGCTTAACGCAGGATGCGCAGTACTATAATTGTCACTTGTAAATGGAAGAGCTGTAATTTTTGTCCATTTTCCGTTTTCGAGAGTCGCTTTATAAAGTTTTATTAAAGTGATTTTATTGTCATCTTTTCCTTTTTTACCGTCAATATAATTGTTTCTGGTAAAATAAACCGTGTTTCCATCTTTAGTAAAAACAGGTGTCGATTCGTGAAATTTGGTATTTAAAGCAGTTTTAAATTTATCTGGTTTTACTGCTGTGCTGTTTTGCGGGTCGATATTGGCACTATAAATATTGGTATAATATTCGCCTGTCCATTTATGTCTTCTCTGCGAAAAATTTCCAGTATCTCTGGCAGAAGCAAAATAGATTTTATTATTGTAAACAAAACTTCCATAATCAGAATATTTAGAGTTAATTCCTGCATCTTCAATTTTATAACGTCCAGAATTTGCTTTAATCTCATCAAGATAATTGACGTCTTCTTTGTAGAGTTTTCCTCTTGAATCATTTTTGTATTTAGCATTAAATTCATTCATAATTTTATTCGCCTTATCGGTCTGTCCTGTAGACCTTAATGACTGTGCATATCTGTAATAGTATTCGGCTTCGGGAGAGGTATTGATGGCAAACAATTCTCCGTACCATTTTGCGGCGCTTTCAAACTCAGAATTGAAATAATAAGAATTTCCAAGTTTTTTAAACAAATCTTCAGATTTATAGCCTTTATCGGCAACTCTTTCATAAGTTTTTATAGCGTCGATATACGCATAACCGTCATATTTTTTATCGGCTGAGTTCAGCTTTGACTGCTGAGAATAACCATAAAAAACATTTAGAATTATTAAGCAGAGAAGTCTATAATTTTTCATAATACCTATTTTTTAGAAGAAACGAGGAGTTGTCATTTTACCATTGTTTTTGAAGAATTCGTAACGCAGGAATATTTCATGCGATCCTGAATTATAATTATTTAGGTTTGTGGTTTCGCGGTCGTATCCATATCCTATATAAAGTCCGTCGGTGATTTGAAATCCTGCCATAGCGCTTAGAGAAGCACTCCATCTGTAAGCAACACCCAAAACAAGTTTGTCAATAAACATAAAGTTGGCAGAAACATCGACTTGCAGCGGTGCTCCTTCAACCATTTTGGTTAAAACTGCGGGTTTGAATTTGATATATTGTAATTTATCCAAATCAAAAACATAACCGGCCATTAAATAATAATTGATTTTGTCTTTGTAAATAGCAATGTCGTTATCACTGTATCTATTAGTTTCGATGAAATTGGGAACTGATAAACCGATATAGGCTTTATCTGAATGCCAGTAAACTCCAGCTCCCACATTTGGACTAAATTTGTTGTTTAAATCCTGAAACTGTGGATCTCCTTGTTCTGACGGATTTAGTTTGTTGACATCGAGATTGAATATATTAGCAGTTCCTTTGATACCAAACGACAGTTTAAAATCGGCAGAAGTCTGAACGGTATACGATATATCTGCTGATATATTGTTTTCGTTTGTTGGCCCAATTTTATCATTTACAAGTGAAAGGCCGACTCCTAAATTACTGTTGTTGATTGGAGTGTTGATAGAAAAACTGCTTGTTTCTGGAGCGCCGTCAAGTCCTATCCATTGTGTACGGTATAAACCAAAAATACTTAGAGCGCCTCTGGATCCTGCATAAGCGGGATTTATATTAATCGTATTGTACATATATTGCGTAAACTGTGCATCTTGCTGTGCATAACCCGCAATGGTTACAAACATAATGACGAAAAAAAATAATTTTGTTCTCATAATAGATGTGTATTGTTTAGTGAATATGTAATGCGCTATACTTCGTGCGTTGTATAACGCATTACTTTTTTGTTCCTATTTAGACAGATATAAATACCCTTCTTTTTTGTTATTCTGAATAACATTGTTTCCGTCTACTGATTTATAAGTCACGATATAGAAATAGGTCCCGGTTGGAAGACCTTCAGATTGTCTTATAGTAGTTCTTCCTCTCGAAGTTCCGTCAAACGCATTGGTTGTATTATTGTAGTTGTGAGTTTCAAATACTAATATTCCCCAGCGGTTATAAATTTCTACAGTGTTTTCGGGATAACAAGTTAAATCTCCAATACCGTCGATTAAAAAAACATCATTTTTTCCGTCACCGTTTGGTGAAAAAGCATTGTGTACTAAGATGTTTTCGCATGCCAATACTTTACAGTCGTCGTTTACTTCCATAGTAAGAAGAATACTTCTTGGACAATTCTCATTGGTAATTTTGTATTCAAATTGATAATTGCCAAGTGCTAAACCATGCGCATTTAGAATATTTCCCTGTAATGCTCTGGTATCGTTTGTGTCGAACCAGGTTCCTGTTATTGGTGTTCCTTCTGGTAATAAATTTGACAAGTTCAATAACGTCGTATCATCGTTACAGGCCTCACTCGTAATGTTTGATGTACCATTTGGCGCAACAGTGATAGTGACAATTGCAGTGTCGCAGTTTTCGGCACTTAACTTATCGCAAATGCGATACATGTATGTGTAAGTTCCAGCTGGTGTTAAACTAGATACATTTACATTTCCAGAAGCGTCTATTGTTATATTAGGATCTGTTTTTGCGTTATTGTTTCCGCTCAATAATGTAAAGTTTACCAATTGTAATGTTGCAGGAAGTTGTCCTTTTAAGTCATTACTTAAAACATTTCCAACTAAACCAAACGTATTGCATCCAATATTGGCATAATTATCATCGTTAGCATTTACAGGAGAATTAAGAATGGTTACTGTTACGACTGCTGTGTCGCAATTTCCTGCATCGGCTTTTTCACAGATTTGATACGTTAAAGTGTAAGTGCCGCCCGGAGCATTTGCTGCTACATCAACAGAACCATCAGGATTCAGTGTTAAAACTCCTTTTGGGTCTGGAGTTACAGTTGTCAGCGTAATATCATTTAAATTAATCGGACTATTATTTAATGTGTCGTTATTTAATACATTGATGATGTTAGTAACTCCTGCCGGACCGGTAATAGGCTGAGGTGTATCATCATTTGCAAGAATTACAAATGTTGGTCTGGCTGTACAAAACGGATCTGCCGGCGGATAACTAACAGTAATAGTTTCACTTGGATTTACAGATATTGTTAGGTTAACCATTGGGCGCAATGATTCGAAACCATCTGGTGCCTGAATCCATTTATTGTTTTCGAAAACCCAGCCTGGCCAGTCTATACCTTTTCCGTTTTCATCAACCACAGCTCCCGGCCATAAAACTCTGCCAGAAAGTGCCAGATTGGTCATAGTAGTTATTACTGTATTTTGAGCATTTGCCCACGCAATTGTTACGCCGTTTACTGGTGTAAAATTCACAGGAGTTACTACGTAATCAAGGTAAGGAACATCGTTTACACAAATCGATGCTGCTGTAACAGTCATAACCGGAGCTTCTATTGTAATCGTAACTGTTGCAGTATCACAATTTGAAGTTTCATCGGCTTCGCAAATTTGGTATACTAATGTTAAAGTTCCAACCGGTGCGTTTGGCAGTACATCAACAGAACCATCAGGATTTAATTGTAAAAACTCATTTGGTGTCACGGTTGTAATAACGACATCAGAAGGAGTTACAATTGCACCTTCAAGCGTATCATTTGTTAAAACATTCAATACGTTATGTGTAACATTATTTACACCAGCAACTGGCCCGGCGCTGTCATCATTAGCAGCAATATCTAAGTAAGTTTTACAGTTTACGCCAAAATCAAGATCTAAATGAACTAAATCTTCAGGTGTAACTGCTGCGATTAAACTGCTGGCACTAGTTGTAGAACAAATGGTATGCAATTGTGCTTTACCGGTTTTACCAGTTATTTTTTTATCAGCCAAAGCAGGAAGTGTTTTTACAAGTCCGGTTGCTCCTAATGCCGCTGCAACAGCGTCAAAATTGGCATCTTTTACTAATTTGACAGTATAATCTCCATAAGGATTTGCGGTTTCCGGACGATCTCTCCAAAATCCCTGAATTCCAACAATAACTTCTTCATGATAGCCGTTTGGTCCGTCAATTATAATATTCGGACTAAGAGCATTTCCAAAACCTCCGGCGTTTAATTCGCCCACATTCGAAGGTCCTTGATAACTTCCGTCACCATTAAAATCAATCCATTCCCAAAGGCTATAATCGATTGCTCCGTTTCCGTCAGGAATATTTTTGGTTACGATTCCGTCATTATTGGCATCATACCATTCATCCTGAATTCCGTTGCTGTTTACGTCATACCAAACATAATCTCCCAAAACAGGTAAAGTGGATGATCCGTATTCAAAATCATGTTTTTGAATAATACAATCTTGAAGTGCAGTAAAGAACAAACTCGAATCTACCGGATACAATTGATAAGCGCTGTTTAAATTGGCATCCTGAACCTGAACTAAATAATTTCCTGAAGGCATTCCAGAAAAGCTGTAGCTTCCGTCTTGTCCTGTTAGTTTTAATAATATTGGACCAGTAGTTGGACTTTGCGGAATTAAAGTAACAGGTACATTTGCAATTCCGGTATGAGTGTCAACATTGATAATGTGGCCAGAAATTTTTACAGTATATTCAGGCTGTGTAATGACAACCGTTGTGCTTGCTGTACAATTTTGAGTTTCACTTACAGGAGATGCTGCAGTAAGGGTATAAGTACCAGCTGGTAAATTTGCATTTCCTACCACTTCGTTTTTATCATTTCTAATGATAACTGTCGATCCAGGACTATTGGTTACTGAAATTGAACCGTCGTTTCCGCCAAAACAGCTTGTATTTGTGGCAATTCCGCTTACAGAAACTTTGTTTTCAACTGTAAAAGTTTGAACCAATTCAGTTTTATTGCCAGCACAATCAGACAACGTATACGTTCTGGTTAAAATATACGGACTTCCTTCGCAGCCGCTTCCTCCGTTGTTAGTATCAGAGACTGTAACCGTAACGTTTCCGCTGCAATTATCAGCCGCGTCTGTAATATCAGCAGGATTTCCCGCAGGAATTTGTGTAGTGCTTTGTAAATCTGCAATATTCGAAGGAGCAGTTCCTGTTGGCGCTGTAGTATCTCTTACAGTTATTATTTGGGTATGTGAAACTACATTATTGCTGCAATCACTGGTTTTCCATGTGCGGGTAAGAGTATAATTTGAACCGCATTCGTTTTGAATATCACTTTTTGTCTCTGTAAACACGATTGGTAAATTGCTGTTGCAATTATCAGCAGCTTCCATATTGGCTGGTTCTGGAACAGCGTCACAAGAAACTGTAATATTGCCGGGAAGTTCTCCAGTAAATACTGGAGCTGTTGTATCCTGAATTGTAATCACCTGAGTAAAAGTTTCAGAAGTGTTGCCACAGTCATCTTTTACGGTCCAAGTATTAGTGTAAGTTCCTGCATTTCCGCATCCTTGCGAAGCTGTAAACTGTCCGCTTACTTTAGTAATATTGGTTACATCAGCATCGCATAAATCTGAAGCTGTTGGATATAAGGCTTGCGCAGAAGCCAGAGCTTCTGAATTGCTGCATTCAATAGTTTGGTTTAATGAACCTGCTTGAGTTGTCCAGGTTGGAGCAGTTGTATCCTGAATTGTAATCACCTGAGTGAAAGTTTCAGAAGTGTTGCCACAATCATCTTTTACAGTCCAAGTGTTAGTGTAAGTTCCTGCATTTCCGCACCCTTGCGAAGCTGTAAACTGTCCGCTTACTTTAGTAATATTGGTTACATCAGCATCGCATAAATCTGAAGCTGTTGGAAATAAGGCTTGCGCCAAAGCCAGAGCTTCTGAGTTACTGCATTCAATAGTTTGGTTTAAAGAACCCGCTTGAGTTGTCCAGGTTGGAGCAGTTGTATCCTGAATTGTAATCACCTGAGTAAAAGTTTCAGAAGTGTTGCCGCAATCATCTTTTAGAGTCCAAGTGTTAGTATAAGTTCCTGCATTTCCGCACCCTTGTGAAGCTGTAAACTGTCCGCTTACTTTAGTAATATTCGTTAAATCGATATCACAAGCACCAGAAGCAGTTGGAAACAAAGCTTGAGCTGATGCCAAAGCCTGCTGGTTACTGCATTCAATAGTTCTGTCTAAAGAACCTGCCTGAGTTGTCCATGTAGGTATACTCGTATCCTGAATCGTAATTACCTGAGTGAATACAGTTGAGGTATTATTGCAGATATCTTTCGCAGTCCAAGTGTTAGTATACGTTCCAGAATTGGCACAATTGCCTACACTGAAAATACCGCTTGTTTTAGTATACGTTACAGTTCCGCCGCAGTTATCAGTAGCAGTCGGCGCTTGGTTTTGAGCCGTTGCTAATCCTACTGTATCACTGCATTGCAATGTAACGTTTAATGCATTTGAAGCTGTAGTCCAAGTCGGTGCAGTAGTATCTTGGATTGTAATTACCTGAGTAAATACAGTTGAGGTATTATTACAAATATCTTTTGCAGTCCAGGTATTAGTATACGTTCCAGAGTTGGCACAGGTTCCTGCTGAAAAAGCACCGCTTGTTTTGGTATACGTAACAGTTCCGCCGCAGTTATCCGTTGCAGTCGGTGCTTGGTTTTGAGCCGTTGCTAATCCTGCTGTATCACTGCATTGTAATGTAACATTTAACGCATTTGCCTGAGTTGTCCAATTCGGTGCAGTAGTATCTTCAATAGTTATTATCTGAGTAAATACGGTTGAAGTATTATTGCAGATATCTTTCGCAGTCCAAGTGTTAGTATACGTTCCGGAATTGGCACAATTGCCTACACTGAAAATACCGCTTGTTTTGGTATAGGTTACAGTTCCGCCACAGGTATCCGTTGCAGTCGGCGCTTGGTTTTGAGCCGTTGCCAATCCTGCTGTATCACTGCATTGTAAAGTAACATTTAATGCATTTGAAGCTGTAGTCCAAGTTGGTGCAGTAGTATCTTCAATAGTTATTATCTGAGTAAATACGGTTGAAGTATTATTGCAGATATCTTTTGCGATCCAGGTATTAGTATACGTTCCAGAGTTGGCACAGGTTCCTGCTGTAAAAGCACCGCTTGTTTTGGTATAGGTTACAGTTCCGCCACAGGTATCCGTTGCAGTCGGCGCTTGGTTTTGAGCTGTTGCCAATCCTGCAATATCACTGCATTGTAATGTAACATTTAATGCATTTGCCTGAGTTGTCCAAGTCGGTGCAGTAGTATCTTGGATTGTAATTACCTGAGTAAATACAGTTGAGGTGTTATTGCAGATGTCTTTTGCAGTCCAGGTATTAGTATAAGTTCCAGAATTGGCACAATTACCTACACTGAAAATACCGCTCGTTTTGGTATACGTAACAGTTCCGCCGCAGTTATCCGTTGCAGTCGGCGCTTGGTTTTGAGCCGTTGCCAATCCTGCGGTGTCACTGCATTGTAAAGTGATATTTAGCGCATTTGCCTGAGTTGTCCAAGTAGGTGCAGTAGTATCTTGAATTGTAATTATCTGAGTAAATACGGTTGAAGTATTATTACAGATATCTTTTGCGGTCCAAGTATTGGTGTATGTTCCAGAATTAGCGCAGGTTCCTGCTGAGAAAGCACCACTTGTTTTAGTATACGTCACGGTTCCGTCGCAGTTATCAGTAGCAGTCGGTGCTTGGTTTTGAGCAGTTGCCAATCCTGCTGTATCACTGCATTGCAAAGTAACATTTAACGCATTTGCCTGAGTTGTCCAAGTCGGCGCAGTAGTATCTTGAATCGTAATTATCTGAGTAAATACAGTTGAAGTATTATTACAGACGTCTTTTGCAGTCCAGGTATTAGTATACATTCCAGAGTTGACACAGGTTCCTGCTGAAAAAGCACCGCTTGTTTTAGTATACGTAACAGTTCCACCGCAGTTATCCGTTGCAGTCGGCGCTTGGTTTTGAGCCGTTGCCAATCCTGCTGTATCACTGCATTGTAAAGTAACATTTAATGCATTTGAAGCTGTAGTCCAAGTCGGTGCAGTAGTATCCTGAATTGTAATTGTCTGTACAGCTGTAACATTTCCACAGCCAGTAGTAACTTTAAATGTTCGGGTTACTATTGTTGGGCATGTTCCTGATGCAGTATCAGAGTAGGATATAGTATAACTTCCAATCGAAGAACTGTTAGACAATGATCCGCCGGCAGTGTTTAATTGTGCAAGAGTAATATTGCTGCTGGCAGTACTATACGGAAGTCCGGTTATTGCTGCTGTGCTGCATCCAGAAATATTTGCATTTGCAGGAGCGATAAGCGCTGCTGCCGGACTTATTGATACAGTAGAATCTGCTGAAGTTAATTCACAATTTGTAACCCCATTTTTCACCTTTACTTTATAAACCCCGCTCGCTGTTGCTGTAAGGGTAGAAGAAGTTTGTCCAGCTAATACAGCATTGTCTTTATACCAAACATAGGTTGGAGAAGAAGCGTTTGTAGAAGCTGTCAAAGTTGTAGATCCGCATGCTGTTAAAACACCCGTGATTACGGGTGCACACGGAACAAAATAACTTGGACTGGTGATCGTCTTTGAATCATTAACACAGGACGAATTTTGATAATTCAAAGTAGAAGTGCTTACAGTTTGATTGCCGCAGGCACTTCCCGTTGGAGTCAGCTGATACGTTAAAGATATAGTTTCAGAGTTTAAAAAATCAGTATTCCATGTAATCACTTGTCCAGATAACGAAGCCGTTCCTTTTGTTGATGTTATTCCTCCAATAATAAAACCAGGGATAATAGTTTCTTTTGCAATCAGACTTTGGGCAATCCATGAAATCTGAGTAGCAATCTGATTGTAAATTGCAGTCAAATTAGCACCGCTTTGTGTAATGTATGCGGCGCTTCCCTGAATATTGTCCAGAGTATACTTAGCAATATTCTGATCGCTGTTGTTGGTGTTAATGTTACCACTGATACCGCCAAAAAGCCCCACAGAAAAAACCTGATTGTTATAAACAACACTAGATTTTGTAGTTGTTTTGGCATTTGTTGCCGCATTTATAGCATCAGTAACACATTGCGATGTTTTACTCACATTACAGTTTGTATTACCACTAGTGCCTGTTACGTTTGTAACTCCATCTGTCAGTAAAATTATAGCTCTTGCAGTGCTGCAGTCAAATCGGCCATTAGTTTCCAATTCAGTTTCAGATCTCACAATTCCAGCATAAATGTTGGTAGAATTAGTGGCCTGCAAAGCATTAATTTGATTTGTTATCTGTGTTACACCTGTTGCATTCAAATAAGTTAAACCTATTTTTAGGCTGGCAGTTGTGCTGTACGCAACAATTGCAATTCGGTTTTGCGGATTTGCTTTTGCCTGATTTAGAAATGCCAATGCGGCATCTTTAGCATAATCCATCGAGGTTTTAAAATCTCCCGAAATAGTATTACCCATACTTCCGGATATGTCAATAGCCAGAACTACATCTGAATTTCGGGTAATTGGGTTTGCACCTGTAATATCGACTTTAACATCAATAATACCGCAATTGCCAGCATTTGCTGTTACAGTTTTGTTTGTTGTTATTGTTTGTGCTAAACCTATCGATGATGTCAGAAGAAATAATACAACAAATTGTATTTTTTTTATATCTCGTAAAAAATTGTTTAAAAAAAGTAATTGTTTTTCCATTTTAAATCATTTTAAGGGTATACTTGATATATCTTGTTTAATCATTAACCGGATTAATGATGTAAGTATGTAAAACAGCATCAACTGAATAGTTGCTGCAATTTTTTGAAGCAGCGGTAATCTTATTGCAAGACCATTTTTGTGTCGAAGTACCGGCAGGAATTGTAACGTGGATATAAAAATTTACAGATTCACCTGCGCTTAGCGTTATTTCACTTAGAGAGTTTCTTTCAGAATTAATAAAATCAGTATTGATTATGACATTTCCTGCAGTAGAACTTCCGTCTGTATTAGCACAAGAAGCATTTATATTCTTAGAACTTAAAACAAAAGTGTCTGTAGAAGAACTGTTGTTGGTCAGAACCATTGAGTAATACGTTCCATCGAGAGGAGTGCTCCTGATATTGCCATTATTTTCAACAATCAAAGATGCGCTGCACGAACCCGATTGAGCAAATGAAATTGTTGTAATTAAAAGAAAGAGTACAGACAATAAATTTTTCTTAAAAATATTTTTGAAAGAAAAAATGAACTTACAATTATTAACAAATTTCACCGCTTTTTTAAGATTAGTTGTAGTTCTCATAATTTAGGATTTTTGTTAGTGGTATTTCTAAAATTTTAACAGAATCAAAATTATATTAGAGTTTTTATAATTAAATTTTTTTATCTGCAACTAACCTAAAAACTCGTTCAACTACTCTTTTTTTGTCAAAAATTGACTCAAAAAAATATTTTTTTAACTTGTTAGATAAAAATTTTAGATTGATTTTTCTTTCATTTTTAATGAAAATGATGCAATTTGGTTTTGTGTAAATAATTAATAATCAAATATTTAGTTAATTTATTGCTGATTTGCAAAAATCGACCAAATGTACATTTCGACGGATGAAGTACATTATTTTTGAAAATGGACAATTTCAATTTTTGGGATTGTTAAAGTTTTGCGGATAATTCATACTTGTTAAAATTTCACCAGAATGTTAACAGAATTAAAAAAAAGAGTAGTATTAAAATATCTTTTGTAAATTAGAACTTCAATAAAATTGCAGTAGTTTTCTGCGGTTTTTAAACCCTTTGTTTATGAAAAATTTAATTTTAATACGTCATGCAAAATCAAGTTGGGAAGCACCTTTAAAAGATTTCGACAGACCTTTGCAAAAAAGAGGAATCTTAGATGCGCATGAAGTTTCTACTCATATTTCAAAATATCTTCCTAAAACCTATATAGTATGGAGCAGTACTGCTGCACGTGCCTCAGAAACTGCTTTAATCTTTGCTCAAAACATTTCATATCCTATAGACAGCATAGTTTACAGAGATGATTTGTATACTTTTGATGAAAGACAACTCGAAAAGGTTATTAAATCTTGTGATAATAGTTTCGAAAGCGTTATTCTTTTCGGACATAACGAGGCTATTACAAATTTTGTTAATAAATTTGGAGATGTTTTTATTGATAATGTTCCAACTTCCGGCTTTGTTTCACTGCAATTTGATTCAGACAGCTGGGACACAATCGATAAAGGCAAAACCAATAAAACTATATTCCCCAAAGACTTAAAATAATTACAGTGTACGAACAGAAATATATCGATAGAGAAAAAAGCTGGTTAGCGTTTAATGCAAGAGTACTTCAGGAAGCGGCAGATAATACCGTTCCTCTTTTAGACCGACTGCGATTTGTTGGAATTTTTTCAAACAATTTAGATGAGTTTTTTAGAGTTCGATATGCTGCTATTCGCAGATTAAGTCTTTCCGGTATTTCCGGAGAAAAATATTTAGGCAGAATTTCTGCTCATCAATTAATTAAAGATATTACCGAAATCGTAATTCAGCAGCAATCTGAAAGTTTACGCATTCTAGGTAATATTGAAAGTGAGCTCGAAGCCGAAAACATTTTTATTATTAATGAAGATCAGGTAACTCCAAAACAAGAATGTTTCCTAAAGGACTTTTTTATGCAAAAATTAAGTCCTGAATTGGTAACCATCATCTTAAATGATTTGGCCGTTTTTCCTATTTTAAAAGATACAGCAGGATATTTAGCAGTTCGTTTAGAATTAAAAACCGATGAGGTTCGTTATGCCTTAATTGAAATTCCTAAAACCATCAACAGATTTGTAGTTCTTCCTTCTGAAGATGAAAAACAATACGTAATCTTAATTGATGATGTAATTCGTTTAAAACTAAAAAATATCTTCAATATATTTGATTATAAGAGTGTTTCGGCACATATGATCAAAATTACCAGAGATGCACAATTGGATATCGATAGCGATTTGAGTAAAAGTATGCTCGAAAAAATTGCTTCATCTGTAAAAGACCGCCGAATAGGAGAACCAGTTCGTTTTATTTACGACAGCCTAATTGAAGAAGATACTCTGCGTTTCTTTTTAGATAAAATGAAAATTGTAGAAACCGACAGTATAATTCCGGGAGGAAGATATCATAACCGCCGTGATTATATGGATTTTCCAAATCTCGGACGTTACGATTTATTGTACAAACCAAACGAGCCATTGCCGGTTCCGGGTTTAAGTCTTGATGGAAGTATATTAGAGAAAATCTCTAAAAAAGATTATTTGGTTCATGCGCCTTATCAGTCATTTGCTTATCTAACAAAGTTTTTGCGTGAAGCAGCCTTAGACCCAAAAGTAACCAGTATTAAAATTACACTTTACCGTCTGGCAAAAAACTCTCAGATTATCAGTTCATTAATAAATGCAGCCAAAAACGGAAAACGTGTGGTAGTACAAATTGAACTTCAGGCGCGTTTTGACGAAGCTTCGAATATTTCTTATGCTGAGCAGATGCAGACCGAAGGAATAGAACTTATTTTTGGAATAAAAGGATTAAAAGTACACAGTAAAATTTGTGTAATCGAAAGAACCGAAGATGGAAAAAACCGTCGTTATGGATTTATTTCTACAGGAAACTTCAACGAATCGACTGCTAAAATTTATACCGATGTAACACTTTTTACCTGCCATCAGGGAATTTTAAAAGATACCTCTAAAATATTCGAGTTTTTCGACATCAATTACAGAGTACACCGATACAAGCATTTAATCGTTTCACCTCATTATACAAGAACCAAATTTGTAAAACTAATAGACCGTGAAATTCTTCATGCTCTGGCTGGAAGAAAAACATTTATTAAGTTAAAAATGAATAGTTTGTCAGACTTTAAAATGATTGATAAATTATACGAAGCAAGTAATGCAGGAGTAAAAATTCAGTTAAATGTAAGAGGAATTTGCTGCTTGATTCCAGGAATTCCGGGAATGAGCGAAAATATTGAAGCCATAAGTATTGTCGATAATTATTTAGAACATACAAGAGTATACATTTTTGGAAATGCCGGCCTAAACGAAGTATATATTTCTTCTGCCGATTTTATGACCAGAAATCTTGACGGAAGAGTAGAAGTAACCTGTCCGGTTTACGATCACGAAATCAAAAAAGAATTAATTGACAATTTCAATATCGCCTGGAAAGGAAACGTAAAAGTAAGATATCATTCATACAAATTAGATAATAAATATAAGCCTCGAAACCATCATGCCCCATTTAGAGCACAATTTGAAACCTATAAATATTATCAAAATAAAGTAGCAGTACTGGAAGAGGTTCCTCAAAAAGTAAACTAAATAATTAAAAATTCAATTACAAAATCATAAGTGAGCATGATTAAAATTAGGAAATTTGCAGCAATAGATATCGGTTCAAATGCCATGAGGCTGTTGATATCAAATGTTGTAGAACAAGATGGAAAAGAACCCCAGTTTAATAAAAGTTCGCTTGTTCGTGTGCCAATTCGTTTGGGACAAGATGCCTTTACAGTAGGCGAAATATCACCAGAAAATATAGACCGAATGGTTGATGCCATGAAAGCATTTAACCTTTTAATGAAAGTACATAAAGTAGAACGCTATATGGCATTTGCAACTTCGGCAATGCGTGAAGCGTATAATGCTAAAGAAGTTGTGGCTTTAATTAAGAAAAAAGCCGACATAAAAATCGAAATTATTGATGGTAAAAAAGAAGCAGCAATTATTGCTTCTACAGATTTACATCATTTAATAAAATCTGATGAAACTTATCTTTTTGTTGATGTTGGCGGAGGAAGCACCGAATTTACGTTGTTCTCTGATGGAAAAATGATCAATTCAAGATCTTTCAAAGCAGGAACTGTTCGTTTATTAAATAATATGGTTCACGATGTGGTTTGGGATGAAATTGAAAAATGGATTAAAACCAACACAGCAGATTATGAAGAAGTTACCCTGATTGGATCTGGAGGAAATATCAATAAATTGTTTAAAATGTCTGGAAAGCAGCAGGAAAAACCGCTTTCGTACATTTATATCAATTCTCAGTATGCCTTTTTAAATTCATTGACTTACGAACAGAGAATCGCCGAATTAGGTTTGAACTCTGACCGTGCCGACGTAATCATCCATGCTACCCGTATTTACTTAAATGCAATGAAATGGAGCGGCGCACGCCAGATTTATGTTCCAAAAATTGGACTTTCTGACGGAATTGTAAAAGCAATGTATTACGGTAAAATTTAATATTAGAATATTTTTGCTGCGATTTACACGAATTTGCACGAATTATTTTTAAGAAAATAAAATAGTGTAAATTCGTGTAATTCGCGGTATTTTTATTTAAAACAATATTTATAATGAAATCAGTTTTTCAGTCCATACAAGATTTCTCCAAAGATGAATTGTCTCTTTTAGATGATTTGATAACTTTTCGCATACTTAAAAAAGGAGAATTTTTACTGACTGAAAATCAGGTTTGCAATGAAATAGTATTTATAAAAAAAGGAATTTTGCGTTCCTTTTTTTTGAATCATAAAGGAGACGAAATTACGAACTGTTTTGCTTTTGAAAATGAATTTATGGCCTCATTTGCCAGCTTCATTACACAGGAAAAAGCAGAAGAAAATGTTCAGGCTTTAGTCGATACAGAATTGCAGGTTTTAGATCGAAAAGCTTTAGAGAAACTGTATCAAGCCAGCATTAACTGGCAGGAAACCGGAAGAAAATTGACAGAAATGGAATTTGTAAATCTTCAAAAAAGGATGGTTTCATTTCAAAAATTATCGGGCGCACAGCGTTATGAAGAGCTGTATAAAAATCATCAAAAATATCTGCAGTTAATTCCGCTGCAATATCTGGCTTCTTATTTAGGTGTTACACCAAGACATTTAAGCCGAATTCGAAAAGCAATGGTTTGATTTTTTGTTTTCCGCTTATTTAGAAGTTTTTTTTGTAAAAATATTCTTTAAAAATAAATCTGCTAAATCTACGTTAAACATTAAAATTTAAATAAGTTTTTTAGGACATTTGTCCAGTAGAATAAATAAGCCGAGTGGTATTTTTGAAAAAAAATGATATGAAAAACATCTTGATCATAAACGGGCACCCAAACCCCGACAGTTTTAATTTTGCTATTGCAGAATCTTATAAAAAAGGTGCAGATGCTTCTGGAGCACAAGTAGAAACAATAACAATTGCGGATTTAAACTTTAATCCCAATTTAAAATTTGGTTACCAAAAACGAACTGAATTAGAACCTGATTTACTCGAATCATGGGAAAAAATAAAAAGAGCCGATCATTTAGTGTGGATTCATCCCGTTTGGTGGGGCGGACTTCCGGCAGTTGCAAAAGGATTTATTGATCGTTTGTTTTTACCCGGAATGGCTTTTCAGTATCGTGAAAACTCCGTTTGGTGGGATAAATTGCTCAAAGGTAAAACGGCACATATTATAACCACTTTAGATCAGCCCGGATGGTTTTATAGATTGTCTTTTGGAAGACCAAGCGTAAATCAGTTAAAAAAATCAACTTTGGGATTTTGCGGTGTAAAACCCGTAAAAGTCAGTTACATCGGAATTATTAAAAATTCTGATGAAAATCAAAGAAAAAAATGGCTCGAAAAAGTATATAATTTCGGTGTCCGAAATAAATAAAAAAGCAGTGTAGAATTAATCTTTTAAATCCAATCCAAATGTTGAACGCAAAAGCTCGATGTTTGGATTGATTTCTAAGAAACGATTGTAACGGTCTTGATTATTGTAACTTCTTTTAGCCTCAACCTTTTCGTTTACAATTACTTCTATCGTAATGTCGTGATTGTGTAAATGTCCTTTTAAATGCCCTAATAACCCGTTCATCTGACTTTCAAATTCCAGTTTCGATCCTTCATTTGGCAGCTCGTAACTAATTCTGGTTCCTTCTAAAACAGGATCGCTGATAAGTAATATTGATTCCATGATTTTTAGGCCTTTTTGACCTAAACGCTCAGCATATTTATTCCAGTGAAGACGCATGTCAGTTTCGTTAAATTCCTCTGTAGGTAATACAGACGATGGTTTAACATAACTCTTACTGCTTTCTTCCATTTCTTTTTTCTTTCGAATACTCGCTAAAGAAAATGCAGAAACTTTAGGCTCGCCGCCTATTTCTGCTCTTGGAGTTACAGGAGTTTCAACTTTTGGAGTTTCTACAATAGGAGTTTGCGCTGCAGTATTTACAACAGGCGTATCATTGTCATTTCTATTTTGAGTGACATTGCTATTTTCTTCCTTATTTGGAGTTTGAGATTTTAAATTTGGAACTTCAACAATTGAAAAACTTCCATTTTTATAATAAGTGGGCGGAATTATGAATTGCTCAACTTTTTTTTTTCTCCATCAAAGTTGATAGAGGCCAATTGCATCAAACATAATTCAACTAAAAGACGCTGATTTTGACTCAATTTGTATTTTAGGTCGCAGTCGTTTGCAATGTCAATTCCTTTTAATAGAAATTCCTGAGAACACTTTTGAGATTGTACTCCGTACATCTGCTGTGCTTGTTCTCCAACTTCTAATAAAGCAATAGTCGAAGGTGTTTTGCTGACTAATAAATCTCTAAAATGAGACGCTAATCCGGCAATAAAATGATGCCCGTCAAAACCTTTTGCAAGAATATCGTTGTAAGCAATTAAAAGATCCGGAATTTTATTTTCAAGAATTAAATCTGTAACTGTAATATAGGTTTCGTAATCTAAAACATTTAAGTTTTCCGTTACAGCCTGACGTGTCAGGTTAGTACCGCAATACGAAACGACACGGTCAAAAATAGATAACGCATCACGCATTGCACCATCTGCTTTTTGAGCAATAATGTGTAATGCATCGTCTTCAAAATTGATTCCTTGACTTTCAGCAACATCTGCTAAATGTTCTTTAGCATCTTTAACTGTAATTCGTTTAAAATCAAAAATCTGACAACGTGATAAAATCGTTGGAAGGATTTTGTGTTTTTCTGTTGTAGCTAAAATGAAAATAGCGTGCTTTGGCGGCTCTTCTAATGTTTTAAGGAAAGCATTAAAAGCGGCAGAAGACAACATATGAACCTCGTCAATGATATATACTTTATATTGTCCTGTTTGCGGCGGAATTCTAACCTGATCGATAAGATTACGAATATCATCAACCGAGTTGTTTGAAGCAGCATCCAGCTCAAAAACGTTAAAAGCAAAATCTTCTGTAGGATCATCATATCCAGGCTGATTTATTTTTCGAGCCAAAATACGAGCGCAGGTTGTTTTACCAACTCCACGAGGTCCCGTAAATAAAAGAGCCGAAGCCAGGTGATTGCTTTCGATAGCGTTCAACAAAGTGTTGGTAATGGCTTTTTGTCCCACAACATCCTTAAATGTCTGCGGACGGTATTTACGAGCCGATACTACAAATTGTTCCATATTCTTTTTTATTCGATAGCAAATATAGGCTGAAAATTACCAAATCACAAATCTGAAAATCATAAATCTTAGAGAAGATTTTGAGTAGTTTGAATCTGAGCAAGTAACGTTATTTTTTAATTTCGAGTTTCAGAAATGAAAATAACTCATCATAGTAAACTTCATTTTTTTGTAATAATTGTATTTCTTTTTCATAAAGAAATCTTTAAGTTTGATAAGGTTAGTATAGATGTATCGCTAATCCAAATTATATATTAAAATGGAAGTATATCTCCGAACTTAAAATCGCAGTCAAATATTCTAAAGAGAATTAAGTCATGAAAAAACTGATTTCACAAATAATTATTTTTTTGCCTTTAATAATCTGTTCTCCACAAGTTAAATCTCAAAACATGAATTTTAATCAAACTAATTTTCAGAAAATAACAAATCAGTTTTCAGTAGAAGATTTTGAAAAAGTCAAAAGGTTTATATTGAAAAAAGGAAACAGAAAAACGTATCGAAATTACGACAACAATAATCCGTTTTATGGTTTTGGAAAATTCCAATCGTATTTAGGCTCTGATATTGGACAGCAAAACATCAACAATGATCCCAAATTGTCTGATTTTAATGAATTGACTTTAAAAGATAATAATCATTACTTCAAAATTCTGATTGTTAGAAAAGGAGATATTCAGGCTTCAAAAAAAGGTATTCAGACCGGAATGCTCGAAAATGAAGTATATTTTGTAGACAATTATCAAATTGAATTTAATAAAATCTCAGATTTGCTTACCAATTATTTAAAAATTCTTCAAAGTGCAGATTAATTCATTTGCACTGTAATTCTTCGTCTAAAATTCTCTTATAAGAAATTGCGGCTTGTTCTTTTACTGGAAAAGATATAAGAACCACAAGCATATCATATAAAGTTTTACTGGTTAATCTGGTTAATTTTAGATAGTTAATTATTAAAACAAATTGTTATGAAAATCAAATCAATTTTATTGGGAACGGGGCTTGCCTTTTCTTTATTGGCTTGCAGCGCTAAAGATGCTGATATTGAAAAAGAAATCAATGCAAAACTAAATGATACACCAGGAATACATGTAACAGTGCATGAAGGTGTTGCGACCATTGTGGGAACTTGTGATGATGATGCTTTCAAGAAAAACATTGAGAGTTCTGTTAAATCAGTTAAAGGAGTCAAAACTGTAATAAACAACTGCCAGATTCCAGAGCCAAATGTAGAACCAGCGGCAGCAGCTGTTATAATTAATTCTGATGCTGATTTAGATAAATCGGTACATAAAATTGTGGATGCTTATGATGGTGTCAGCGCAACAGTTGTGGGTGGTGTAATTACCCTTTCAGGAGAAATAAAAAGAGATAAACTACAGCCATTGATGCAGAGTTTACAAGAACTGAAACCCAAAAAAGTTGATAACAAATTAACTATTAAATAAAATTGTTATGAGTTTACAAGATAAATACAGAGAACTGACCAATTTAGCCGGCGATTTACAAATAGCCAATTTACAGGTTAGAGAACAAGATAATGTGCTGTATATTGACGGTACAGCAAAATCTGCAGCAGATAAAGAAAAACTTTGGAATGCTTATGGAGAAATTGATCCGGATTATCGTTCTGGAGATGTAGTAATGAATATTGAAGTAGAAGAACATGTTTCGAGAGAATATACAGTTGAAGCTGGTGATTCTCTTTCTAAAATAGGAAAAGCATATGGAGTTTCCTGGCAGGATATTTTTGAAGCCAATAGAGACGTTATTTCAAACCCCGATTTGATTCAGCCAGGCTGGAAGTTGAAAATACCAACAGTATAAAAGTTTTTAAAAGTCCAATCTTAATTGATTTGGACTTTTTTATTTTAATTAGAAAAGTATTAACCCGATAAAGTTTTTTGATGTTACCAATTTTTGGTAATTTTACATTCTTAAAAAATAATTATGGGACGAAATACTTCAATATCACTGGGAAATCATTTCGAAAACTTTATTGAGAATAGTCTTTCTGAAGGAAGATATAAAAATGCTAGCGAAGTTGTGAGAGCAGGATTACGTCTTTTAGAAGAAGAAGAAAATAAATTGTTAGTATTAAAAAAAGCAGTTCAGGATGGAATAGAAAGCGGGCGTGCTGAAAATTTTGATCCTAAAAAACATCTTGAAAGTTTAAAAGCAAAGAAAAAAAATGGCTAAATATCATTTGACAAATAAAGCTGTCGAAGATTTAGCTGTTATTTGGAATTATACTTTTGATGAATGGTCAGAAAATCAGGCCGATAAATATTATCTTTTACTTTTAGACTCTTGTCAGGAAGCTGCGGAGAATCCCAGTCTTGGAAAGAAATATGATATTGTAACAGAGAAATTACTAGGTTATAAGTCTAATGAGCATATTCTTTTTTATCAGATTATTTCAGAAAATGAAATTGAAATAGTTAGAATACTTCACGGAAAAATGGATTTGAAAAGTAAATTTTAATTTTATCATTTCGACGAAAATAGTCTTATTCTCTCGTCGAAATGATAAAACTAAACACAGAGTATTAACTATCTTCCTCTAATACTCAAATCAAATAAAAATTGAGCAGTTTCCTGATCTGAATCTGCAGAAAACCCCGCAACATAAACGCCCTTTTTTCCGCTGCTGGACTTAATTCCGTATACAACTGCCTCATCTGCCGGGTCTGATTCCCCTTCGTATCGATACACATGAACAATTTCGAATTTTTCAGGATTTTTTTTAATCAAATCAGCATTTCGATTAAAATCGCATGTAAATCCTTTTTCATTCAATTGATCTAAAGCCTTTGAGACAGTTGCGTAATGATACATTCTTTTCATGATAACTGAATTTAAAATTATAGATTTTTAAAGATAACTATTTTAAAATTAAAAAGTTATGATAAAACTCATAAAATCTGAAATTTAAAATCAATATAGTTAGGTGATAAAATTGTACTTTTGCCGCGCAGACCGCCTTATCGCCGTTCCAATTTATTGGGAGGGAGGAAAGTCCGGACACCACAGAGAAGCATAGCGGGTAACGCCCGTCGGTCCCGATTTTAATCGGGATTAGGACAAGTGCAGCAGAAAGTATGTACAGGTAATGCTGTAGTGAAACCAGGTAAACTCTATGCGGTGAAATACCAAGTATATCAGCATTTAAGGGCTTCTCGTCCGTTGTTGAAGGGTAGGTAGCTTGAGTTCCGGAGTAATTCGGAATCTAGATAAATGATAAGGCCTTGATTTATCAGGGACAGAATCCGGCTTATAGGTCTGCATTTTTTATATATTTGTGAAACTATCTTAACCCTTTTTCATGAATATAAACACTCCAAACCCTTCATCAAAAGCCAGTAAAAGCATTTTTCATGCTATAATTACCAACCTTACTTTTTGGGTTTTGATTGCTATTCTTGCTGGTGTTTTACTAGGACATTTTTCGCCGGAAAATGGTGTGAAAATGGAAATTGTTGGAAAAAGGTTTGTTGATCTTATTAAGCTTTTTATTGGTCCTATTATTTTCCTTACCATCGTTTTGGGAATTTCAGGAATGGGAAATTTAAAAAAAGTAGGCCGAATTGGTGTAAAAGCCCTGGGTTATTTTGAAGTAGTTTCGACAGTTGCTTTAGCAATTGGTGTAGCTGTAGCTTATATATTTCAACCTGGAAAAATAGACAAATCAGGATTAAGTTTAGGAGATGCAAGCCAATATACAAATGGAAGCGCAAAAGATTTTTCGTGGCTTCAGTTTTTCTTTTCAAATTTTACACTTCAGGTTTTATTAGCAGCAATTGTCTGCGGAATTGCTTTGAATTTTTACCAAAAAAGAGAACAGACTATTTTGGTCTTAGAGCGATTTTCAAAATTTGTTTTTACGGGTTTAAAATATGTTATGTATCTCGCGCCAATTGGTGCTTTTGGCGGAATGGCCTATACAATTGGCAAGTTTGGATTAGCGACTTTAATTCCGCTTGGAAAATTAATGCTCTGCGTTTACCTTACAATGGCGCTTTTTGTATTTTTAATTTTGGGCAGTATTTTGAGATATTATAAAATAAATATTCTCTCGATTTTAAAATACATCAAAGAAGAACTTTTACTGGTTTTAGGAACTTCATCTTCTGAAGCTGCTTTGCCCAGTATTATGGTAAAACTAGAAAGAATGGGCTGTAGTAAATCAGTTGTTGGATTGGTAATTCCAACAGGATATTCATTTAATCTTGACGGAACTTCGATTTACTTATCAATGTCTGTAATATTCCTTGCACAATTATATGATGTGCATTTGAGTTTTTTCGAAATCCTGACTGTAATAGGTATTTTGATGATTACATCAAAAGGAGCCGCAGGAGTAACCGGAAGCGGCTTTATTGTTTTAGCGTCTACTTTAACAGCGTTGCATAAAATTCCTGTTGAAGGATTGGCTTTTTTACTGGGAGTTGATAAATTTATGAGTGAAGCCAGAGCCATTACAAACTTAATAGGAAATACTGTGGCAACCATTATAATTTCTAAAACAGAACGCGATTTTACGGAGCTGAATCTTGATCCGGTTTTGGAGTAGTTTTTTTTAGCTGCAAAGGTTCAAAGTTGCAAAGGTGCAAAGGTTCAAAGATATAAAAGAACAAAGCCATTAAAACTCTGCCCCTTTGTACCTTTGCACCTTTGTCCCTTATTTTTAAGATTCATCCTTTGTAGTTCGCACAAGGCTTATTCCTGATGTGAAAAAGACAATTCCCAGTATTCCGTAAATAATAAGCGATTTAATATCTCGTGTACCGCCGGCAGTATTTGCAAAAATAACGGCTGTATAAATAAGTCCTATAATTCCGAGGATGGTAAGTAATCCGCCGAAAAATCTTTTTAGGTTCATGATTTTGAATTTTAAAGTTATTCAAATGTATAATTGTTTTATTCTGAATGTATTATACAATTGATTTTAAAACTTATATCATTTTCACGATCCTTATTGTGTTTTTTCTATTTTAAATTCTAATCCAACATTTCGAACGCTTTCAATTTTGATTTTTGGATCTGAATTAAAATATTTTCTAAGTCTGCTGATAAAAACATCCATGCTTCGTCCGGAAAAATAATCGTCTTTTTTCCAAACCGACATTAAAATCTGATCTCTTTTTAATAACTGATTATGATTTAAATATAAATACTCAATGAGTGAAGCTTCTTTCTCTGTAAGCTGTTGAACGTGATTTTTAATATTAAGGGTTAAACGTTCGTTATCAAAAATATATGATCCTATTTCAATTACATTATTTCCCTCCAGACTTCTCTTTTGTTCGATTCTCTTTAAGATATTCTGCAGGCGCAGCACCAGTTCGTCAACTTCAAAAGGTTTTACAATATAATCGTCTGCGCCTAGTTTTAAGCCAATGATTTTATCTTCTTTTAACTTTCTGGCTGTCAAAAAAATAAAAGGAATTTCGGGATTGATTGTAATTGTTTTTTCGGCCAGTGAAAACCCGTCCAGTTTGGGCATCATTACATCGAAAACACAAATATCAAAAGTTTGATTTTTAAAATAATCTAAAGCAATTTCGCCATTTTCTGCCCATATAACTTCAAATTGATGCAGTTCTAAATATTGTTTTAAGATTGCTGCAAAATCAAAATCGTCTTCGGCTAAAAGTAATCTTTTCAAAATAAGGTAATTAAACTTTTAATAAAATAGTAAATCGGGCTCCTTTTCCCAGGTCGCTGATAACGTTAACAGAGCCCTGATGCGCTTTTACAATTTGCGCCACATAATACAGTCCCAAACCTAAACCTTTTGTATTATGAAGGTTGCCTTGTTCTACGCGATAAAATTTTTCAAAAAGAAGCGCTTGTTTATTTTTAGAAATTCCAATGCCGTCATCTTCAATACTAATAGAAAACTGATCCTCAATTTGTTTCGTTTTTATTGTAATAGTATTTGAACCATATTTTACAGCATTTTCCAAAACATTTAAAAGAGCCGTTGTTAAATGAAATTTATCTAAAACGAGATTTGTTTTTTGAGTTTCAAAATGCGTCTGAATATGTATTTTGGGATAACCGATTTTAAAATCATTTACAATAGTCTGCAGAAAAACTTCGGTTTCGATTTTCTCTTTTTGCAGTTCAATTTCATTTTCTGCCAATGAATTTGCCATAACCTGATCGATCAGGCTTTGAAGGCGGTTGTTTTGACGTGAAATGGTATTGACAATACTATTAAAACTTTCGTCATTGTCGCGAATGTTTTTCTGCTCCAGAATTTTAGTAGAAATTCCTAAAGTTGCCAAAGGCGTTTTGAGCTCATGTGTAATATTATTGATGAAATCGGTTTTTACATCGCTCACTTTTTTCTGCTTAATTAATGCTTTCAGCGCAATTACAAACAAAGTTATAAGCGTAAGAATCGACAGTAAAGACAAAACAAGAACAAAGGCCATTCGTCTTAAAATGATCATTTCCCAATCGATTACCGAAACGTACATCGAATCTTCTGTCAATAATTTATAATCCTGATTTTTAAAAGTTCCGTTTGTCGTGCCTACATAATTCCGAACCAAAAAGGCATGATTTAACGAAGCCAGATTTCCGTATAATTTGTTTTGGATAAAAGGCTTTTCAGAAAAAATAGTATCGGCCTTTTTTGTGTTTTGGTACAAAATGAATTTGTTAAGCACAATTGCAAAATCAATTTTAAAATTAGGCAGGTCTCTTTCAAATTTTCGTTGAATTTCTGCTGTTAATGCACTTCGGTATTCATTTTCTAAAATTCCGTTTTTAATGTCAGTTTTAGATTTTTTTCCCTGAAAATATTTCTCTGATAAATTGGTATAAAGTGTTTCTTTTCTCGAAACCAAAACCGAATCAATATCGCTGTAATTATTTGAAATCTGAGCAATTTCATTTTTGATCTGAGTATGAAACTGCGCCACTTTATAATCGTAAGTGGTTTTTACCAAATAGCATTGCACAGCAGACAGAACGACCAGCGCCGCAACTGAAAATGCTATTAATAAATTGATTCTTTGTTTCATATAGCCCACTGATTTTTACAGATTGAACGGGTTTACATATAATGTATTTTGTTTTATGTAGGTTCAAATCTATTTTTATTCTCTTGAAAAATTTCCATACCAATTCCAAACGTTGTATCGATTTGAACGCCCAGTTAGAGTTACGATTAATGCATCATCTTCATTCTTTACATTTCCTCGAATTGAGAAACCTGAAAAACCTGACTCAAATGAAGAAGGCTTAAAAATTGCTTCTAGTTCAAATCTTAAAGGAACAGAAAACTTATTGAAAATTATTCTGACTTCTCCTTTTACTTCTTCGTAGTTTTCTATTTGTTCATTAATGTTGTAAGCATCAAAGAGTGATTGTTTTTTAGATAATAGAAAAACAGTTAGACTAATAGATTTTTTAGCTTCCTGACCAATTTTTGTAGAAATTGGTTTAATGGATTTCTCTATAATTTCTAAGAAAATTTTTTCTACGTGACTCATATTAGTTATACTCATTCTCCATACTACTTTAAACTAAATTTTAAAAAATAAACCGGCGCAAACCTGTTTAATCTGTAAAATTCGCGGCCCATTTCTTAATTCAAAAATACTGCTTTTACAACACAAAACAGCCGTTAACGCCGCATTAACCTTCAATTAACCTACGCAGGGCTTTTTTAGAAGCATTTTTGCATCATTATAAAATCAAAAACTTTTAAAAATGAACCTTTACCTGCCCTTAAAACTTCTCCTTATACTTTTGCTTTTTTGTCTTTCATTTGCCGCTAAGGCTCAAAATGAAACGCCAAAAGATTCCATTTCAAATGAGCAGTTAAATGAAGTTGTCATCACCCAAAACAAAAAAACGTTTACCAATACAAACGGAAATATAAAAGTAGATGTTGCTAATTCGGTTTATAATTCAATTCCAAATACAGTCGATTTACTTTCAAAACTGCCAACCGTTCAGGTTAGTTCAGATAAAGAAAATATCACGGTGATTGGTAAAGGAAATCCGCTGATCTATATAGACAGCCAAAAAGCAGGCATAAACGATTTGAATGCGTTAGATCCTGCTGATATAAAAACAATTGAAATTATACAAAATCCATCTTCTAAATATGAAGCCGAAGGACGATCTGTAATTTTAATTACCAGAAAGTTTAGTAAAAAAGAGGGTTTTAAAACAGATATTTCTGAAACTGCTTCTTTCAAGAAAAATTTCAATAATTATTTAGGAATTAATTCAACTTTCAAGAAAAATAAATTTGAATGGAAAGCCAATTTTAATTACAATAGACTCAATCCGTGGGAAAGCCACAGTATTGATTATCAAATTCAAAACGCAGCTATTGCCTCTAAATATGATGTTTCGGCAGTCACAAAACGGAAACAATACAATTTTGGAGGCGGATTGTTTTATAAAATAAACGACGACGATTATTTCTCGTTTAATATCAATGCCAGACTTCGTGATGATACTTTTCCTATCAATACATTTACTTATAATAAAAATCAGGATCAGGAAAACAATGTTTTGACCCAGAGTGACAATTCGAGCAAAAAGAATTTTGTAAACTCGTTTCTTAATTATTCTAAGAAAATAAAAGCAATTAACACCCAGCTTTTTGCAGGATTTCAATATTCTAATTTTCAGCAGACTTTGCTGACGATGGTCGAAAATAATTATAATGAAATGGCATTTAATCTGGCTCAAAGCAGAAAACAAGACTTTAATGTTGATGTTTTTTCCGGAAGAATTGATCTGGAAAAAAAGTTTAAAAATGAAATGAACCTTGAATACGGCGGACTTTATTCAGCAGCAAAATCAAAATCAGATACTAATATTTTTGATTTTGAAAGAAATGAAAATACAACTTTATATTATGATTTTAAAGAACAGAATACAGCCGCTTATGCCCAGTTATCCGGAAAAATTAAAAAGATCAGCTTTTCTGCCGGATTAAGAGCCGAAAACACAAATGTTATCGGAAAATATAAAACAGATTTTTCACCTTTAATTGATAAAAATTATACAAACGTTTTCCCAAAAGTACAGTTTTCTATGGCAGTTGACAGTACAAAAAACATCAGCTTAAATTATGCTAAAAGTATTTCGAGGCCTAATTATTCGTCATTAAGTAATATTGCGACGTATATAAATCCGTATTTTATATATGCTGGAAATATTAATTTAGGACCTGCATTTGTTGATGAAATTTCGTCGACTTTTCAATACCATGACAAATCGGTAAAACTGAGTTTGTATCAGGTTAAAAACCCGGTTTACAATAGTTTTTTATTTGATAAAGAACGAAATATAATGACTTTTAAGGATATAAATTTTGATAAGGAAACGGGTTTAAATGTTGATTTTGAACTTCCTTTTGCGTATAAATTCTGGACAACAACTAATTCTGTTATTTTTATTTTGGAAAAAGTACAAGATCCCTCGGCAGACTTTTTAAAATCAAAACCGTATTTATATTATTATTCCAACAACGAATTCAAACTTCCAAAAGACTATACTTTTGTTTTAAGTTTTTGGGGGTTGACCAAACAATACAAAGGTGTTTTTGAAAGAAACCCAAGATTTGTAGTTGATATGGCTCTTTCGAAGAAATTTCTAAAAAAATGGAACTGCACTTTGAGCTGCAATAATGTATTTAAAAATGTAATTGAAACAGAAGAGTTTACAATTAATGATACGAGCTCAAAAGCACGCTATATAGTTGATGGGCATGAGGTTTCAATTTCGGTTAAATATTCTTTCGGAAAAATTAAAGAAAGCGGTTTTAAAGAAAAGAGTGTAAATGAAAATGAAAACAGAATAAGATAGAAACAAAAATTCCCGTGAATCTAACGGGAATTTTTTTATAATGGTTAACCTTCGTCTTCTTCTTCGGCAACTTTCAAAGGTAAATCGCCTTCAAGTTCTTCATCATCGTCTGTAGAATGCAGTTCGAAGAAACTAAAAAATGAACCTCCATAACTTTTCTGGAAAGAAAAATTACTTAAATGCTCCATTTTAGTATACTTTGAATGTTCGATAATCATCATGCCGTCTTCAGAAAGCAGTTCTTTTTCAAAAACAGTAAGAACGATTTTTTCAAAAGCTGCCTGATCTAATCCGTAAGGCGGATCGGCAAAAATAATATCGTATGAAGTTTTGCAGTTTTCCAGAAATTTATAAACATCGCTTTTTGTAGCCGCAATGTCAAAATCGTATTCTGATGAAACTTGTTTAATGAATTTTACGCATCCAAAATCGCCATCGATAGAGGTAATAGGAGCGCTCCCGCGTGAAGCGAATTCATAACTTATATTACCGGTTCCCGAAAATAGATCTAAAACCTTTAAGCCGTCAAAACTAAAATGATTATTCAAAACATTAAACAATGCTTCTTTACTCATATCAGTCGTGGGTCTTACAGGAAGGTTTTTTGGTGGAAAAATCCGGCGCCCTTTGTATTTTCCTGAAATGATTCTCATGATTGAAATAAGATATAATGTTTTTGATTCTGAGCAGTTGTATAGTTGTTTCTTTCTTTTAAAGTGCTTACATCAAGAAAAGAAATATTACGAATGTATTTATAAGCAATCGCGTAAAATGGATCGTTTTGCTGTATTGTTCCCAGTAATTCCAGTTGAAAAATCTCAGGATTTAAATTTAACTGCTCGGCAGTAAAAAGAACATAATAAATAAAATCTTCAGGAGTTTGGTATTCAAACGAGTTGAATAACAATAACTTTTGATTTTGCACTACGATAATTTCAAAATGATTTGGATTGAAATTTACGACCATTTTTTTCTCGTCGTTGTTTTTTGAAGCTTCGAGAATTTTCTCAACCAAAATACTGTTTACGTGTTTGTAATCAAACGAGCCGACATTGTCAATTAAAAAGTTATTTATGTTGATGTACGGAATGTAAACAGAATGCATTTCGTAATTTAAAATCTGATCGTAAGTAAAAAAATCAGTGTCAAATACTTTTGTGGTGTATTGCAGATAACTTCCTAAATAATCTTCATCAAATAAAGCACTAGGCACAAAAGTCGAAAGGTTATTGTTATGAATAACTAAAATATCATCATACGTTTCTTTTAATTCCGGATGGTTTTTAAAAGCCGAAGCATACAAATCTTCAATTTTATTTTGCTTTTGAGTATCAAAAAGTACTTCATTAAAAGCTATAATTGTATTGTTTAAAGTATCAAAACAGCAAAATGAAAATCCGTTCAGTGAAACCTGAATCGAAAGTTTTTTATAATTTTTTGATGTGATATTTTTATTGTGTATTGACATAATTGATTTACAATTTGTTACCTTTTTCGTTTCAGAAATGAAATTTAAGGTGACCGCAAACTTACAAATAAAATAAATAACAATGTCAATTTCACTTTCAATGACAATTGTATCAATTAAATGCAATTTAAAAAATTAATGTTATAATAAAGTTAGTAAAATATTATTATTGTGCTTATTACCAATTGTATAGATTGGTTTTGATTTAAGAATTTGGTTTTTTATTCTGATATTGAATTTAACAATTGCATTTTAGTTTAAGTTCTAATTGATTTTTGCAATTGGTATTGCGATTAAAAAGAACGAACTTTGTGTTTCAAATTTACCTTATGAATTCATCCGCATTTTACGGCGTTTTGCAAAGAAGATTTCCTTTTGCACCAACTTACAAACAGGATATTTTTTTTCAAAAAATTGCTATTTTTCTAACAGAACCGGCTAACGACACAATTTTTGTGCTGAAAGGATATGCCGGAACAGGAAAAACAACCGTGATTTCGACGATTGTAAATAATCTGGGTGATATTAATAAAAAGTTTGTCCTATTGGCACCAACAGGACGCGCGGCAAAAGTAATTGCCAATTATTCGAATACGGCTGCTTTTACAATTCATAAAAAAATATATTTTCCCAAAAAATCATCGGGTGGCGGCGTGGCTTTTACCAGACAAGTCAACAAACATAAAAACACCATTTTTATAGTCGATGAGGCTTCGATGATTTCAGATAGTACTTTAGACAGCGGTTCACTTCTGGATGATTTGATCTCATACGTGTATTCTGGAAACAACTGTAAAATGATTCTTTTGGGAGATACGGCGCAGCTTCCGCCGGTAAATTTAGATATCAGTCCGGCCTTAGATACACATACTTTGGGAGTTCATTATGACAAAGAAATCGAACATATCGAACTTGATGAAGTTATGCGTCAGGAAGAAAGTTCCGGAATTTTATTTAACGCAACTGAATTAAGGGAATTATTAAAAGAAAGTTTTATTGCTGAATTCAGATTCAATGTCAAAAAGTTCAAAGATATCGTTCGGTTAACGGATGGTTATGATATTCAGGATGCCATAAATACAGCCTATAGCAATTATAGTATTGAAGATACGGCTTTTATTGTTCGTTCTAATAAAAGAGCAAACCAGTACAATGAACAAATCAGAACCCGAATTTTGTTTAAAGAAAGCGAACTTTCTGTTGGTGATTTTTTGATGGTTGTAAAGAACAATTATTTCTGGCTTAAAGAAACTGATGAAGCCGGATTTATTGCAAATGGTGATATCATTGAAGTTTTAGAATTATTTGGAATCAAAGAACTGTACGGATTTACTTTTGCGAAAGTAAAAATCAGAATGGTTGATTATCCTGATCAAAAACCTTTTGAAACGGTTTTAATTTTAGATACGATAAAAAGTGAATCTCCATCGTTGACATACGAAGAATCAAATCGCCTATATGAAGAAGTGATGAAAGATTATGAAGATGAGTCAACAAAGTACAAAAGATTTCAAAAGGTTAAGGAAAATGAATATTTTAATGGTTTACAGGTAAAGTTTTCATACGCGATAACGTGTCATAAATCGCAGGGAGGGCAGTGGAATACAGTTTTTATAGAACAGCCGTATCTGCCAAACGGAATTGACCACGATTATATTCGATGGCTCTACACGGCCATGACTCGTGCCAAAAACAAATTGTATTTGATTGGTTTTAAAGACGAAAGTTTTGAAGAATAAAAACACAAATTTCACAGATTTGCACGAATTTTTTAAGATATAGATAAGTGTAAATCTGTGAAAATTGTGTCGTAATATCCAGAGGATTTATTTTCCTTTTTGCAGATTATAAGCATATATAAAACCGTCACCACTTCCAAAGTAAATTGTGTTGCTGTTTACAAAAGGTGAGGAAACAATTGGTCCTAATCTATAAAATTGATCCATTACTTTTTTGTTATTATCATAAAATGTCAAATCTTCATTTTGGGCTGTATATCCAAAATCTAAAAGATCATTTTTAAGAGTTGCAGATGCAAATTGTTTTCTGTTTTCAGTACTTACAGAATTAAATTCTTTTCCGTTTGAAAGTAAGTTTAAAGCAAAGAAATTCCCTGTAAAATCTCCAAAATAAATCGTGTTTCCAGCAATTGCAGGCGAAGAATAAACATAACCGTTTGTTTTAAGACGGTATTTTTCTTTTCCGGTTTTTAGGTCCAAAGCTAATAAAGCATAAGTGTCAGAAGTTCCCACATAAACGGTGTTGTCTTTAACGACAGCAGAACTCAAAATCCAGGAATTCTCGGCATCGTATTTCCAGATTAGTTTTCCTGTTTCAGAGTCCAGAGCAAAAAAATGAGGATCACGCGCTCCAAAAAGCACTTTTCCATCACTAACAGCGACAGAAGATTGAATTCCTTTAAAACCTGTTTGAGTTCCCAATGCAAAGTGCCAGATTTCTTTTCCGGTTTCTGCATTCAAAGCATATAAAACGGCATCCCAGCCGCCAATGTAAATTTTGTTTTTATCAATTACAGGAGTTCCATGAACAGGACCATCTGTTTTAAATTTCCATATTTGATTTCCGGTTTTGGCATCAACAGCATAAAAATTTCCGTCACTGCTGCCAAATAAAACTATAGCCGTTTTTCCGTTTTGGTACACAACGGGAGATGATAAATAGAAACTCCATAAATCTTCCATATATTGATTTGCTGGTTTAAAACCCCACATTCCAATTTCGCCCAGCCAGTGTTCGCCTCCGGTTTTGAACTTCCAGATTTCTTTTCCGGTTTGAGAATTTACAGCGTAATAAAAGCCATCAAAACTGCCAAAATAAATTGTATTTCCGGATATACTCGGCGAACTGTGAATTGCCCCGTTGGTTTTAAATTTCCAGTTTTCTTTTCCTGATTTTTCATCAACAGCATATAGGAAACCATCTTCACTGCCAATGTAAACTGTATTATTTTGAGAAATAGGAGAAGAAAAGATTTTGCCTTCGGTTTTAAATTTCCATTTTAAATCGCCTAAAGGCTGGTATTCTTTTCCATTAAAAACCCGATCTGAAAATGCATTGATTGTTTTAGATTTATTTTGGCCTAAAACTGAATTATTAAAAATAAAAAACAATAAAAGCGGTATCAAAAACTGTGGTTTTTTCATGATGTTTTTTTTCTCATAAATATAATATCTTTTTTAAAATACTGCCATTCAGTTTTATAACGATCTGTTTCGATTATGTTTTTTATCTAAGTTTTGAATACTTACATTTGTTTTGCTAAAATAGATTTAAAATGAAAATAATAGCGGTAATACCGGCACGATATGCCTCAACACGATTTCCTGCAAAATTGATGCAGGATTTGGGAGGTAAAACAGTAATTCTAAGAACGTATGAAGCTGCAGTTTCAACAAAATTATTTGATGATGTTTTTGTTGTAACCGATTCTGATTTGATTTTTGATGAAATTGTTTCTAATGGTGGAAAAGCCATTATGAGCATCAAAGAACACGAATCTGGAAGTGATCGAATTGCAGAGGCTGTTGCAAATCTTGATGTTGATATTGTGGTAAATGTACAAGGAGACGAGCCTTTTACAGAAGCGGGGCCTTTAGAACAGGTTTTATCTGTTTTTAAAAATGATCCAGATAAAAAGATTGATTTGGCTTCATTAATGCGTGAAATTACAAACGAAGACGAAATCAACAATCCAAATAATGTGAAGGTTGTGGTAGATCAATCGCAGTTTGCGTTGTATTTTTCAAGATCAGTAATTCCGTATCCAAGAGAGAAAGATGCCGGAGTTCGTTATTTTCAGCATATCGGAATTTACGCTTTTAGGAAACAGGCTTTGTTAGACTTTTACAGTCTTCCAATGAAATCTTTAGAAGCTTCAGAGAAATTAGAACAGCTGCGTTATTTAGAGTTTGGAAAACGTATTAAAATGGTTGAAACAACTCATGTTGGAATTGGAATTGATACTGCTGAGGATTTAGAAAGAGCCAGAGCGATGCTTAGAGATATTTAACTCGTTATTGCGAGGAACGAAGCAATCTCACGACGTTTATCCTGTTAGTGTGATTGCTTGGTTCCTCGCAATGACCTTGACTTTGTATGATAAAAAAAGCTCCAAAATTTTGGAGCTTTTTTTATTATTTAAAACAGTTTAAATTACTGGTATAAATTTGGAAATTTAGAAGGATTAACTTCGTTCATCATGCTGTATACTTTCTCAAAAATATCTTCGGCAGAAGGTTTAGAGAAATAATCGCCGTCAGTTCCATAAGCAGGTCTGTGGGCTTTTGCAGCAAGAGTCTGCGGTTTGCTGTCAAGATATTTGTAAGCATCTTGTTCTTCTAAAATCTGTTGTAATATGTATGCTGAAGCACCGCCCGGAACATCTTCGTCGATTACTAAAAGACGATTTGTTTTTGCGATACTTTTTACAATATCTTTATTAACGTCAAACGGAAGTAAAGACTGAATATCAATAATTTCACAGTCAATTCCTAAATCTAATAACTCTGTTGCTGCCTGTTGAACGAGTCTTAAAGTCGATCCGTAAGAAACTAAAGTAATATCTGCACCTTCTTTTAAAGTTTCAACCACACCAATCGGCGTTTTGAATTCACCAAAATTTAAAGGTGTTTTTTCTTTTAAACGGTAACCATTTAAACATTCAATTACTAAAGCAGGTTCATCACACTCTAAAAGAGTATTGTAAAATCCTGCTGCTTGTGTCATATCTCTAGGAACCAAAACGTGAATTCCTCGGATAGCGTTTATAATCATTCCCATTGGAGAACCAGAATGCCAGATACCTTCTAAACGGTGTCCGCGGGTTCTGATAATTAATGGTGCTTTTTGTTTTCCAACTGTTCTGTATTGTAAAGTAGCCAAATCATCACTCATGATTTGAATCGCGTACAATAAATAATCTAAATACTGGATTTCAGCAATTGGACGCAGACCTCTCAAAGCCATTCCAATTCCCTGACCAATAATGGTTGCTTCACGAATTCCGACATCGGCAACACGAAGTTCTCCGTATTTTTCCTGCATGCCTTCAAGTCCTTGATTTACGTCGCCAATGTTTCCAACATCTTCACCAAAAATCAATAATTCAGGATATTTATTGAATAAAGCATCAAAGTTATCACGAATTACCATTCTTCCGTCTAAATCCGGTTTTGCATTTTCAGCATATTTAGGAAGCACTTTTTGTACAGAAAATACATTTTGTGCTGATTCTGAATGCAGGTTGCTGCTGAATTTTTCCTGAGTTGCTTCAATAAAATTCGTAATCCAGTTTGACAGAATAACTTTGCTGTTTGGAACTTCTATAAAGCGAAGAATTTTACGGGCATAAACCAGTAATTCTTTCTTTAAAGGCGCTTTAATGGCTTTTAATTCTGAAATATATTTTCTAATTCTTTCTTTATGGTTGATGCTGGCTTCAGCAATCTGCTCCAATAAATCTAAAAGATTATTTTGTTCTTCTATAATTGGATTAATAAAATCGTTCCAGGCTTCTTTTTTAGCTTCAAGAACTTCTTTTTTCAATTCAGCATCAAGTTCTGCTAATTCTTCCGGAGAGGCAATATTGATGGCAATCATCCATAAACGCATTTGACGGATACAATCAAAATCTCTTTCCCAGGCAAGTCTTTCAGCACTTTTGTAACGTTCGTGAGAACCAGAAGTAGAGTGGCCCTGCGGCTGTGTCAATTCGTTTACGTGAATTAAAATTGGAATATGTTCTTCGCGTGCAACGGCGCCGGCTCTTTCGTAAGTCGAAACCAACTCGGCATAATCCCATCCTTTTACTCTAAAGATTTCATATCCTTTAGAATCTTCATCACGCTGATAACCTTTAAGTATTTCAGAAATATTTTCTTTTGTTGTCTGGTGTTTTGCATGAACCGAAATTCCGTATTCATCATCCCAAACGCTCATTACCATCGGAACTTGTAAAACTCCGGCAGCATTTATAGTTTCAAAAAATAAACCTTCAGAAGTACTTGCATTTCCTATTGTTCCCCACGCAACTTCATTTCCGTTTACAGTAAATTTGTCTTTGATTTTTATTCCGTCAACATTTCTGTAAATCTTTGATGCCTGAGCTAATCCCAATAATCTTGGCATTTGTCCTGCAGTAGGTGATATATCTGAACTTGAATTTTTTTGTTTTGTTAAATCTTTCCAGGATCCGTCTTCATTTAAACTGTGCGTTACAAAGTGTCCGCCCATTTGCCTTCCGGCAGACATTGGATCATAATTTAAATCGGTGTGGCCGTATAAACCTGCAAAAAATTGTTTTGCGTTTAATTCGCCAATCGCCATCATAAAAGTTTGATCACGATAATATCCAGAACGAAAATCCCCATCTTTAAAGGCTTTTGCCATAGCAAGCTGCGGCACTTCTTTTCCGTCTCCAAAAATCCCGAATTTAGCTTTTCCTGTTAATACCTCTTTACGGCCTAATAAGCTGCATTCACGGCTTGTTACGGCAATTCTGTAATCATTCAGGACCTCAGTTCTGAAATCTTCAAAGGTTAAAGTAGTATTGCTTTTTTCTGTTATCATAATCTTGTAGGGGTCATGTTGAGTCTGCGAAATTACTTAAAAACAATCAATAATCATAATTCTTTAAAATAAATATAATTCAATTATTTGTATTTAAAACCAAAAAACTATGTATTTTATTTGTGTTATTTTCATTGTTTTTGTTCTTTTTCTGATAATTATTTATGTTTTTGATTAAAATTTATTCAATTAAAACCATTTTCGAGTGAAAAGAGTGACTAATGTTTTAGGAGAAAAAGTTATCACAAATCTAATTTTTTCGTTGTATTTATTTTGTGATATTTCCCATCCGTTATTTGAGTAAACTGGAAAATAAAGCTCAAAATAATCAGGAACAAGGTTTAAGCGTATGCCGCTGTCGTAAGCGAAGTACTCTTTTTGATGTTTATTTTTTAAAAAACCAGCATCGCCATAAACCTCAATCCAGTTCCATAGTGCGTAACTGGCATTTACAGTCGCCATCCATTGGTTTGCAAATGCAGGATTCAGTTTAGATTTAAAACCTCCTTCGGCAATTACATACTGCTGGCTGAAAATACCTGTAGTTTCTGATCTTCCCAGAATATTGTAATCAAACAAATAATCAGTCGGCTTGTCTAAACCAAAACTAAAATAATCTGAATTTGTTGTGTTGTAAATAAAACTTCCGGCAAATACTCTCAGGTTTAACTTTCGGTTGTTTTCAAATAATCTTCTGTATTCTACTTCAGCGGAGGCTTTTCCAAAACCGCTTGAAAACTGAACATCGGTCATAAAATTAAAATGATCGACCAATTCTGTTTTAGTATTGGCATACCGCGCATTAAAAATTGAATAATTTGGTTTTGAATTGTCTGTAATAAATTCGCTGGCTTCACGATTTACAATTACCTGACGAAACATAATAAGCTGTTTCCTGTTGTCTCTAAAATTCTCCTCACGAATTCGAAATTGCACCATAGGATTCAGTCTCAAATAAGTAGCATCCGGTGCATAATGAAAATAGTTCTGGCTTAGAGAATATCTTACATTATATAAAGTACTGTTTCGGTAATACTGACTCCAAGCAAAAGCAGATGAACCAGATAATGTCCCGGCTTTTAAAGAATAAGCAGGATTAATATCAAACGTAAACGGTTTATCTAAAATCGTTTTATTATGAAAACGTACTCCGGGCGTAAAACCATCGTAGTAATTATAGGTCAGGGTTGGTATATATAAAATCTGATTGTAATAAGGATCTTCTAAATCTTTTGCAAAATTAAATTTGATTGGGCGATTTGTGATTGCCAGACTTTTTAATGATTTCCAGTTGTTTCTTTGATTGAATTCTGGAACTTCGTTATCGTAATTGATAACTAATTTATCAGCATTTTTTCGGCTGAACTGGTAAACAGAATCTGGTTGTTTCGGTTCAATCCATTCTTTAAAAACAATTTTATTTTTTTTAAGGCCGTAAACCGGAATAGGCGCATAAATGTCAGTTTTGCTTTTTATTGAAAACTGAACGCTGTCGGCAGTTCTCGATACGTTTGTAAATTTATAATCTATTATTTCTCTGGAATCGATTATGGTATTAAAAAACCAATCGAGATTTTTAGGGCTTTTTTTAATTAAGATTTTTTCAAAATCATAACGATTTGTCTGCTGTGATTTATTAAGATTATAAAATTCCTGAACACTTTCGGGAACAATATTATGGTTCAGGTAATCATCTAAATAGCTTAAACTTAAACCAGCGCGGTATTTGCTCGCAATTTGCTCATTAAATTTTATTAAAGTGTTTTTTGGATCGCCAAGCGGCTGATCCAGATTTTTACGTGCCATAAGCATGTAATAATAGCTGTATTGCTCGTTAAAAGTCAAATTGGTGATATTGTAACTTTTAAAAAGTTTCATTCTCGAGAGTCTGCCCAGCATTTTTTCATCCAGATGATATTCTTCCATGTATTTCATCATGGCATAGATCTGGATTCCGTCATAAACCCAATTGTCTTTTCGTGGGTCAAGGCGGAGGGAGTTTTTTAGATAATTGTTGAGATAGGTTTTGAAAAAAGTAATTTCAAACATAAACTCATCTGAAAACGGACTAATTATAGAAGGAAGCTGATTTAGTCCATAAAAAGGATTTCGTTCATAATCTGCCTGCGAAACCGTGATTTTTTTATGCGGATATTTTCCAATAAATTCATTTGCAAACGCAGCGACGCGATTAATTACAATTGCTTTTTGAATCTCGGTTATTTTCTTGTTTTTCAAGTCAGTTAAAACCTCAATTGTCCCATTGTTATAACTTCTAAAATTGTTTTGTTTTTCAATAAACAGGTTAAAATCAGTTCTGTTACTTCCTGCAAACGAATAGGTGCTGTAAGCAGCATTAGTACTGTCTTTTGAAACCGAATTTAAATCGGTTATAATAGAGTAATTGTTTGGTACTTTTATTTCAAGTTTATAATCAGCTTCGGCATTTGCAATATCATCAAGATTAAAGTTGTTGTATTTTACAAAATCATGATTTTCAAAGCGGGCAGGGGTCAGGAACCAGTTTTTTAAGTTCATCCCGTTTTGGTCAAATCCATAATGGGTGAATTTATCACTTGGAATTTTTGAAATGTAGGTAATATGCAGATCAATTTGTTCGCCAGGGAGAAGTTTTTTATTCAGCCGTATAACGATAAAATCCGGATTTTTCTCTGTTCTTTCCCATTCAAGAGCCGTAAAGTTTGAATCGGTCAGATTTAAAATTGTGGTGTTTCCTTTTTCTACAGTTTTTGCCAAATGAAAACCGCGATAAAATTCATCAGAAAAACGTTTTGCTAAAGGTGTATTTCTATCTGAAAAAGCATTGTTCCAGTCGTTTAAAACAATTGAAACCAAAGTATCATTTGAAGTATTTAAATAGGTAATATCCTGTTTTACGTTTAGTGTTTTGAGTTCAAGATTAACCGCCACTTCCATCTTAGACTGATGTTGTGCATATTGCTTTATCGAATTCAATAAAGCAAAAATTATGATTATAATTTTATAGAATGATTTCAAGAATTGGCTTAAAAATTATAGATATACCTTAAGTTACGTGTGTAAAGCTGTTTTGGTTTTTTGTAAAAATAGCATAAAAAAAGCTGTTAAAAAAAACAGCTTTCATTTTTATATAGTAATTGGTGCAAATTTAACCTTGTAGGGTTAAGAAGTGCAGATTTTTTTAAGAATACTTAAACTTACAGAATATATTTATCTTTGTAAGATTAAAAAGATATTTTAGAAATTCGGACTCAAATCGTATTTCTTGTAGAATTTATCTAAAACATCAACTACTTCATCTTCAGTATCTACAATCTTGAATAAGTTTAAATCTTCCGAGCTTACAGTATGCATTTTTTCTACCAAAACTGTTTTTACCCATTCGATTAAACCAGACCAAAATTCTACACCAACTAATATAATTGGGAATTTTCCAATTTTTTTGGTTTGAATTAAAGTGATAGCTTCGAACATTTCGTCTAATGTTCCAAAACCTCCCGGCATAACCACAAAACCTTGTGAATACTTTACGAACATTACTTTTCTCACAAAGAAATAATCGAAATTCAGGTTTTTATCGTGATCAATATAAGGGTTAAAGTGCTGCTCAAAAGGCAGTTCGATGTTTAAACCAACAGACGTTCCGCCTCCCATATGTGCACCTTTATTTCCAGCTTCCATAATTCCCGGGCCTCCTCCCGTAATTACGCCATAACCGGCTTTACTGATTTTATAAGCAATTTTTTCTGCCAATAAATAATATTTGTCGTCTGGTTTTGTTCTCGCAGATCCAAAAATAGATACACAAGGACCAATACGCCCCATGCTTTCGTAACCGTTTACAAACTCAGACATAATTTTAAAAATCGCCCAGCTGTCATTGGTTCTAATTTCATTCCAGGTTTTTTGTTTTAAACTGTCCTGGATTACTTTGTCCTCATCATTATCAAAATCTTCTAATCTCATTTTAGGTATTTTAATTATTTATATTTTTATTTAAGCTGTCATTATTATAATAGTTAAAGAAGGAGCTTAGTCCTGCTGTTTACTATATTTCCAATTTAGAAAAACTACGGCTGAAAAGCCTTTTTTGTAAATCGGGAAATGCCGTTCCCATCAGAGCTAGGGCATTTGGTTTCAAACAAACAATTGGTTTATCTAAAAAAAAACTCTTCTTAAAAAATTGAATTTTTTTAAAAAAGCGGATACTAAATTAACTCTTTTTTCTAGAATTGTTACAAAAAAGAAAATTTATAATCTAAAAGTAATGTTGAGATAATGTTAGATTATAGTTTTTTGATTCATTGTCAGATGATTACAATGAATGTGGTGTTTGATAATAAATTAGAGTTTGTGGTTAATATATGTCGTTCCTACGGAACTCAATTGTGTGACGTTTCAAAATCATCAAAGGATTAAAATCCGTTGCTACAATATGCATCATTCCTATGGAACTTTTTATTGGTACGTATCAATATTTTGAAAAGATTAAAAACCGTTGCTATTGATCTGTCGTTTCTATAGATTTTTTTGAGAATCAATTCATAAAGAGCCTTTGGCTCGACTCATTTTGTAGCGACGGATTTTAATCCGTCAAAAAAAGATACGATGCACGCGAATAGATCCATAGGATCGGTATATATTACTGGGATGGATTTTAATCCACCCCATATAAAAATTTGGTTATTCCAATTCCTTTTTCAAAAACTTAGCCGTATAGCTTTTTTTATTTTTGGCTACTTCTTCCGGTGTTCCTTTGGCAATTAATTGTCCGCCTCCTTTTCCGCCTTCAGGTCCAATATCGATAATATAATCCGCAAGTTTAATAACGTCCATATTGTGCTCAATAACCAGAATTGTATTTCCTTTATCTACTAATTTATTGATTACGTCCATTAAAACGCGAATATCTTCAAAGTGTAATCCGGTTGTAGGTTCGTCCAGAATATAAAACGTATTTCCGGTATCTTTTTTAGACAATTCTCCTGCTAGTTTAATACGTTGTGCTTCACCACCAGAAAGCGTTGTACTTTGTTGTCCTAGTGTAATATATCCTAAACCAACATCCTGAATTGTTTTTACTTTTCTGTAAATCTTCGGAATATTTTCAAAAAACGGAACCGCCTCGTCAACCGTCATATCCAGAACATCCGAGATTGATTTTCCTTTGTATCGAATTTCAAGTGTTTCTCTGTTAAAACGTTTTCCCTGACACGTTTCGCATTCTACATAAACGTCTGGTAAAAAGTTCATTTCGATTGTTCTAACTCCAGAACCTTCGCAGGTTTCGCAGCGTCCGCCTTTTACGTTAAAACTGAAACGTCCGGCTTTGTAACCGCGAATCATACTTTCAGAAGTCATCGTGAACAAGTTTCTGATTTCTGTAAAAACTTCGGTATAAGTCGCTGGATTTGAACGCGGTGTTCTTCCAATCGGACTTTGGTCAATATCTATAACTTTATCTATATGTTCTAAACCTTCAATCTTTTTATAAGGCTGTGGTTTTTTTACGCCATTAAAGTAATAAGCGTTTAAAATAGGGTAGAGCGTTTCGTTGATCAAAGTTGATTTTCCGCTTCCTGAAACTCCCGTAACACAAATTAACTGACCTAAAGGTATTTCGATAGAAACATTTTTAAGGTTGTTTCCTGTTGCTCCGGTTAGTTTTAAGAATTTTCCATTTCCTTTACGGCGTTCTTTCGGAATCTCTAATTTCATTTTACCATTCAAATATTGAGCGGTAATAGTATCTGATTTTAAAGTTTCTGCAGGTGTTCCAATACTGATGATTTCTCCTCCGTATTTTCCGGCTTTTGGACCTATATCAATTACATAATCTGCGGTTTCGATCATGTCTTTGTCATGTTCTACCACAATAACCGAATTTCCAATATCACGTAATTGTTCAAGTGAATGAATTAGTTTTTCATTGTCTCTTTGGTGTAAACCAATACTTGGCTCATCTAAAATATAAAGCACACCAACTAATTGTGAACCAATTTGGGTTGCCAGACGAATACGCTGTGCTTCACCTCCTGAAAGCGATTTTGAACTTCGGCTTAAAGCCAGATAGTTTAAACCAACGTTCATTAAAAAGTTCAAACGGTCTTTAATTTCTTTAACAACTTCAGAGGCAATCAAAAGCTGTTTATCAGTTAGGTGGCTGTTTAAATCATGGAACCACGCAGTTAAGTCTGAAATATCCATATCACATAATTCAGTGATATTTTTTTCATTTACTCTAAAAAATAAAGCTTCTTTTTTAAGGCGTGAACCTTCGCAGACCGGACAAGGAATTTCGTCCATAAAATCTTTCGCCCAGCGCTTTATGCTGGTTGTTGCGCTTTCATCATATTGATTTTTGATGAAGTTTGAAATTCCTTCAAAATCAATTTTATAATCGCGGGTAACACCAAGATCTTTAGAACTTACAGTAAATTTATCTTTTCCGCCATGCAGAATCATGGTCATGGCTTCTTCCGGAATTTTCTCGATTGGATCTGTAATTTTAAACCCAAATTTCTCACCAATGGTTTCTAACTGTTTGAAAATCCATGATGATTTGTATTCGCCAAGCGGAGCCAAACCACCGCTTTTAATCGATAATTTCGGATTTGGAATTATTTTTTTAACATTGATTTCGTGTACAGTTCCTAATCCGTTACAATGCGGACACGCGCCTTTTGGCGAGTTGAAAGAAAATAAATTCGGTTCTGGATTTTGATACGAAATTCCGGTTGTTGGACACATCAAATTTCGGCTGAAATAACGAACTTCATTTGAATCCTGATCTAAAATCATCAACACGTTTTCACCGTGATGCATTGCGGTATTAATACTTTCTGCTAATCGTTTCTGATTATCCGGATTGTCTTCAATAACCATTCTGTCTACAACAATTTCAATGTCGTGTGTTTTATAACGATCCAGTTTCATTCCGGCTGTTAAATCCTGAACTTCTCCATTTACGCGGACTTTTAGAAATCCTTGTTTTGTAATTTGCTGGAATAATTCGGCATAATGACCTTTACGGGCCTTAATTACAGGTGCCAGTATATTAATTCGTTTTCCGTTATAATCCTGAATAATCAAATCTTTAATTTGTTCATCAGAATATGAAACCATTTTTTCGCCTGTGTTGTAACTGTAAGCGTCTGCACCACGGGCATATAAAAGTCTTAAGAAATCGTATATTTCAGTAATGGTTCCAACGGTTGAACGCGGACTTTTACTGGTAGTTTTTTGTTCTATGGCAATAACGGGAGAAAGTCCGTCGATTTTATCAACATCTGGACGTTCTAAACCGCCAAGGAATTGTCTGGCATAAGCCGAAAAAGTTTCAACATAACGACGCTGGCCTTCGGCATAAATAGTGTCAAATGCCAAAGATGATTTTCCCGAACCTGATAAACCGGTAATTACCACCAGTTTTTCACGCGGAATTGAAATATCGATATTTTTTAGATTATGAACTCTTGCGCCAAGAACTTCAATAGTGTTGTCTTTATCTAGCATAAAAATGAGCAAAACGCAAAGTTACCACTTTGATTTGTTCTTTTTGTACTCGAATGCAAAAGTTTATGTTACAATTAATAACAAATTAACGCTAGTTTAGAACTAGCGTTTTCTTTTTCTTGTGGCCATATATTCTTCAATGGCTTCTTTGGTTGTGTACCAGTTTCGGCCTTCTTTATAAGCATCTATTTTTCCTGTTCTGGCCAATAAACTAACATATTCCTGACCATATGGTGATTCTGGCTCGCTTACGATATTTTGTATAGGCTGATAATCGTAAGTGCTTCCGGGCATTGCATTTAAATAAATATTGAGTGTACGCTCAAGTGCCTGACACATCAAAAGCGTTAGTTTTTGGTAATTGCCATTATTGGCTTGATTTAATGCTTCGTAATACTTTTTTCTATCGTTTTTTAAAATAATAGCCGGAGGAAAACCACAACGCATTAATAATAAATTCATACTTAAACGAACTGTACGGCCGTTTCCATCAAAAAAAGGATGAATCCAGACTAATTTATGATGGTAAATTGTTGACAGCTCAATATCATTTAAACCTAATGGATTTGTATTGATAAAGTCAATTAATTCATCTAGATAATCTGAAACTTTATTAGCATTTGGAGGCATAAAATTCGCTCCTGAAATACGAACACCTCCGTTTCTAATGCGGCCAGCAAAATCATCTTCAATGGAACGTAAAACTAAACCATGAATAGTAAGAATATCAATACTTCTAAGTTTGTAATTATCATCAACAATTGAATATAAATAGTCAATTGCTTTGTCGTGATTATGGGTTTCAAAATGCTCTCGAAGTGATTTCCCTTTTATGGTAATTCCTTCCTGGATAACCATTTGGGTTTCACGTAAGCTCATTGTATTTCCTTCAATACTATTTGAATTGTAAGTCCATTCGAGAGATAAACTTTCGCGGATTTTATGTAAAGCAATATTAGGCAGTGGTCTGCTGGTTTGCAGTTCCTGTCTTTTTTGGTACAATCGATCAAAAGTTGATTGAAATTCGTCTCGGTATGTTAAGTCAATATTCCACATAATCCTACAAATTTACTTCATAATATCGGTTATAGCAAATTTTTAACTTATCCGATATTAAGCTTATTCTATTGTCATAGAACGCAGTTTCATTCTGTAGGCTTCAAGTGCAATAGATTTTGAAATGATGCCGAAGTATTTGTCATTTCTAAGTACAGGAAGAAAAGCTGATTTTGATCTTTCGAATTTTGTCATGACAATTTCCATACTGTCATTTGAAGAAATGGTTGCTGCAGGCGTTTTCATTACGTCTTTAATTAACGTATATTTTACGCGGTAAGCATTAAAAATGATTTCGCGGATATCATTAAAATGTACAATTCCAACAAGATCTCTGTCATTGTTTACAACAGCAAAAACAACCTGATTAGAATGCGAAATAAGGTCGACTAATTTGCTCAAATGATCTTCTGGGGAAACGGTTAAATAATCCGTTTGGATAATCGTATCAATATCCAGAGTCGATAGAATATTAGAATCTTTATTACTGGTAAAAGCGTGCCCTTTTTTCGCAAGATTTTTTACGTCAAGCGAATATTTTTCAAAACGTTTAGAAATAGCAAAACTGATTGAGGAAACAATCATAAGCGGAATCATCAAGCCGTAACCTCCTGTAATTTCGGCAATAAGGAATATTGCTGTTAATGGTGCATGAAATAATCCGCTAAGGATTCCAGCCATTCCAACCATTGTAAAATTAGTAATAGGCAGTTTTGATAAACCAGTAAGGGTAACAAGTTTTGAAAAGAAATATCCTAAATAAGATCCTAAAAACAGGGAAGGAGCAAAATTACCTCCATTTCCGCCGCTTCCAAGCGTAAGTCCGGATGCAAAGACTTTTACCATCATTGTGCATCCAATAAAAAGCAGTAAAACCCAGTTGTTATTTCTCCATGTGGCAAATAAAGTATTGTCTAACAATTGTCCGGGATCACTTTCAGATAATGTTTTGATGCTTTCGTATCCTTCACCAAAAAGAGTTGGGAAAATAAAAATAAGAAGTGCTAAAAGCGAAGAACCAATCAGGGCTTTTTTATAAGGTCCCATTTTTAGTTCTGAGAAATAATGTTCTACCCTTTGAAAATTTCGGGCGTAATAAACAGCCATAAAACCAGTTATTAAGCCTAAAATTACGTAAAAAGGAATATTATGATAATCAAAAGTTTCTTGTTTTTTAAAAGATAAAAGAATGCTTTCGTCTAATACAATTGCCGATACCAAAGCACCCGTCGCCGCCGAAATCATAATAGGTGTAAAAGCCGATATGCTGACGTCTACCAATAAAACTTCAATAGCAAAAAGAACTCCTGCAATTGGGGCGTTAAATGCTGCTGAGATTCCAGCTGCCACACCACAGCCAATAAGTAAAGTACGGTCTTTATAAGCTAATTTATAGTTTTGTGCATAATTAGAACCAAAAGCGGCTCCTGTAATTACAATTGGACTTTCTAAACCTGCAGAACCTCCTAAACCAACAGTTAACGAGCTTGTTACAATTTGCGCGTACATTTGCTTTCTCGGAATTATGCTGGCTTTTTTAGCAACTGCGTATAAAATTTGAGAAGTTCCTTTTTGAATCGATCCGTTTAGAACCTTTTTTACAACCAAAACCGTAAGCAGAATACCAATTATAGGCAGGATACTATTAATAAAACCTAATTTTAAAATTCCACTTATATAAGTTGCAAAAGAAAAAACATTATGGGCAAAAGCTTTCAGGATAATTACTGCAAAAGAACAGGAAATACCCACTAAAACACTTGATAAAAAAATGAATTGTTTTGGTGTCAAAATAGATTGAGCCAAAGCAATAATACTTTCCAGTCGACGAAACAGTTTTTTTATCATTAGTATTTTAAAAAATTACGGAGAATGCAAATTTAACTCTAAACATTCGTTTTTATCAAATTTTTCTACTTAAATCTTTTGAATTTAAAATCCAGCCGCTTTGTCATCGCCTCTAAAATCGGCACCTCCTTCAAGTGTGTTGTCAGGATAAACCAGAATTGCATCTACTTTTCCAATTACAGGCGTTGTTTTTTCGTTAATTAAATATCCTTTAGATTTTAAGCCTTCCAGCGTTTTATTATCGAAAGTATCAGGTTCAAAAGTTATAAGATCGGGAAGCCATTGATGATGAAAACGTGGTGCATTTACAGCATCCTGCATACTTAAATTGTATTCGTAAACATTTAAAATAGTCTGAAGCACCGATGTGATAATAGTCGATCCGCCTGGTGAACCTACTACCATAAATAATTTTCCGTTTTTTTCTACAATAGTTGGAGTCATAGAGCTCAGCATTCTTTTTTGAGGTGCAATACTGTTGGCTTCATTTCCAACTAATCCAAACATATTTGGAGAGCCTGGTTTTGCGCTGAAATCATCCATTTCGTTATTTAAAAAGAAGCCTAATTCATCGCAGTAATATTTTGAACCAAAACCGTCGTTGATGGTTGTTGTGGCAGCAACCGCATTTCCAAACTGATCTACAATAGAGTAATGTGTAGTTTCGGTGCTTTCGTTATAGGTTACTTTTCCTTCTTTTATGTCTGATGATAAAGTAGCTTTTTCTGAATCAAAATTTGACATTCTTTCTTTTAAATATGAATCTGATAAAAGTCCTTTAATTGGAATTTTTACAAAATCAGGATCGCCTAAAAACTGGCTTCTGTCGGCATAAGCTCTTCTTTCTGCTTCTACAATTACCTGAATGGATTGTTCAGAATTATGTCCCATTTTAGACAAATAAAAAGGAGAAATCATTTTCATGATCTGAGCCAGACAAATACCGCCGCTGCTTGGAGGCGCCATCGATGTTACTTTCAAATCTTTATAATCAAACTGTAATGGATTTCTCCATTTTGCTTCATAAGATGCTAAATCTTTCAGAGTGATAATACCGCCTTTTTTCTTTAGATAATCTACCAAAACCTGAGCGGTTTTACCTTTATAAAACTCGTCTTTTCCGTTTTTTGAAATTCGCTTTAAAGTGCTGGCAAGAGCCGGATATTTAATCGTATCGCCTTCTTGAAATTTTCCTGCCATTAATGTATTGGGCCCATTTGCTTTTACTATAGCATCGTGATAAGCTTCTAATTGTTTTTGTTGTTTTTTGGTTACAACAACACCTTTTTCTGCAAGGGCAATTACAGGTTTTAAAATTTCTGACATTGGCAGAGATCCCAGCTTTTTCTGAACTGCAAAAACTCCGGCAATAGTTCCCGGAACACCAATCGCTAAAGGCGATTCTGTACTTTTGCCTTTTATTACATTTCCTTCTTTATCCAGAAACATATTTTTTGTTGCAGCAAGAGGTGCTTTTTCGCGATAATCCAAACTGCCCACTTCGCCGTTTGCTTTTCTGTAAACCATAAAGCCGCCTCCGCCAAGATTTCCAGCGTATGGATATGCTACTGCAAGTGCCAGCTCAGTTGCTGCCATAGCATCAAAAGCGTTACCGCCTTTTTTCATGATTTCAACGCCAATTTTTGAGGCTTCTTCGCGGGCTGAAACCACCATTGCTTTTGAGGCAACTAATCCTGTTGGTGGTGCCGTATGCTGTGCGAAACTATAAATTGAGATAAAATAAAATAGAAGTGAAATTTTTTTCATAATCGGTTTTATTTATAATGAGAGTAATTTTTGTTTGGTATGTAGTTGGAGATCTTCAAAAAACACAGTGAATTCCTGTTCAAATTCGTTATAAAATTCTTTTAATTCCTCGCTGGCAAACTGCATTTTTGAAATGTTTTTTGATCTTCTGTCCATCTGAGTTAAAATCTGGTGGATGCCATCGACGGTTTTATAACTTAAAAGCCAGTTTCTTTCGATCATATACGGCATTAAGCCCTGCGTTTTTTCAGTTAAAATAGAATAATTTTCATGCAGGGAATTGTAAAACCGGTTAATGAAATCTTCGAGTTTTTCATCTGAATAATTTGCCCAGTTTTTGGCTAAAAAATGATCGTAAACAATATCTACAATTACGCCGGAATAGTGATGGTATTTTTCGTGCAGCCGTTTTGTGCTTTGTCTGAAAATATCGTGTGAATCGGTATAAGTATCAATAAAACGATGTAAAAGAATTCCTTTTTGAACATCATCCGGGAATTGTTCAAATTGTTTTCCGCGAATTCCATCGGCCATAAAATTGCCAATTTTAATTAAGTCATTTTCACCGGAAAGATATATGTGGGCTAAGAAATTCATTCTTTTTAAGATGCTAAGGTTCTAAGTTGCTGAGACACTAAGTTTTTATTACTAACAAACTAAGTGTTTAAGACTATAAGCTTATTTTAGTAAAAGTATGAAAACTTTTTGACTTCATTTCAAGCAATGAGAGATAGCTTTATTCTTCATGCTAAAAAATCTTAGCACCTTAGCGCCTCAGCCTCTTTGTAACTTAAAAAAAATCTATATTTGTATTTGGTAACCATAACTCACAAAAATGACTTTAATAAAATCGATTTCAGGAATACGAGGAACTATTGGTGGAAAAGTTGGAGATAACCTGACTCCTGTTGATGCTGTAAAGTTTGCATCGGCTTACGGAACTTTTCTAAAAAACAATACTTCAAAAGAAAAACTAACGGTTGTAATTGGCCGTGATGCCAGAATTTCCGGACCAATGATTCATAATCTGGTTGTAAATACTTTAATAGGTTTAGGAATTAATGTAATTGATCTTGGGCTTTCGACAACGCCAACTGTAGAAGTTGCAGTTCCGTTAGAAAAAGCAGACGGCGGAATTATCTTGACTGCTTCTCACAATCCTAAACAGTGGAATGCTTTAAAATTGTTAAACGAAAAAGGTGAATTTTTAAGCGGTGACGATGGTGCTAAAATTTTAGAAATTGCCGAAGCTGAAGCTTTTGATTTTTCTGATGTTGACAATTTAGGAGAAATTACTCCAAATGATGCTTATATGGATATTCATATTGACGAGGTTTTAAACTTACCTTTGGTTGATGTTGAAGCTGTAAAAGCTGCAAAATTTAAAGTAGTAGTTGATGGAGTAAATTCATCAGGAGGAATTATTATTCCAAAATTATTAAAACAAATGGGCGTTGAAGTGGTAGAATTGTACTGCGAACCAAACGGACATTTTCCGCACAATCCGGAACCTTTAAAAGAGCATTTAACGGATATTTCTGAGTTAGTTGTAAAAGAAAAAGCACATTTAGGAGTTGTTGTTGATCCAGATGTTGATCGTTTGGCTTTTATCAGCGACGATGGAGAAATGTTTGGTGAAGAATATACTTTGGTAGCCTGCGCTGATTATGTTTTGAGTAAAACTCCGGGAAATACCGTTTCAAATATGTCGTCTTCGCGTGCATTGCGTGATGTGACAAATGCACATAACGGAAACTACGAGGCAAGTGCAGTAGGAGAAGTGAATGTTGTAGAATTAATGAAGAAGAATAATGCAGTTATAGGTGGTGAAGGTAACGGTGGAATTATTTATCCTGAATTGCATTACGGACGTGACAGTCTGGTAGGAGTAGCTTTGTTTTTAACTCATTTAGCAAATAAAAAAATATCAGTTTCTGCTTTGAGAGCTTCTTATCCGGAATATTATATGAGCAAAAATAAAATCGAATTAACACCGCAGATTGATGTTGATGCGATTTTAACAGCTATGACTGAAAAATATAAAAACGAAGATATTTCGACAATTGATGGTGTAAAAATTGATTTTGCTGCAGAATGGGTTCATTTAAGAAAATCAAACACAGAACCAATTATTCGTATTTATACTGAAGCACCTTCGCAAGAAGCGGCAGATAAACTGGCTCTTCGAATTATTGATGAAATAAAAGTTATTGCAGGAATTTAATTTTAAGATTGCAATACGTAAAAAAAACACCTCTTTCATATTTTTTGAAAGAGGTGTTTTTTTATGATTCTACTCGATGTTTCCATCTTTTATGAGTCCACAGATAATATTCTGGCGCTTCATAAATTTGTTTTTCAACTTCTTTTAAATACTTTTCAGTGATGTCGAAATTTTCATATTCTTTAGGATCATCTGCAATGGTTAGAAAAGTTGCTTCATAATAACCTCTGGCTACTTTTTTAACTTTTACCATAATTACGCTTAGATCGTATTTTTTGGCCAGCATTTCGGCGCCTGTATGTACAGGAACTTCAATACCCATAAATTTCATCGAATGAAAAATTCGGTCCAGTTTTGGCGATTGATCACTTGCTAAACCGTACATGCTTACAAATCCTTTGCGCTGGTTTTGTGCCATTGTTGGAATTGCTTGTCTGGTTTCGATCATTTCTGTATTGTATTTTGATCGTATTTTTCTAATCAGTTTATCAAAATAACGATTGGCTAATCTTTTATAAACCGCAACGCCCTGAAAACCTAATTTTGGATTTATGGTTAAAAGCCACTCATAACTTGCATAGTGAGAGGCTACAAGAATAACGCTTTTGCCTTTTTTATAATAATCCTGTACCAATTCGATATTCGTTACATGGAATCTTTTTTCCATTTCTTCCGGCGAAATACTCATCGTTTTTACCATTTCCAAAAACATATCGCACATGTGGTGGTAAAATTTCTTTTCGATTGTTTTTCTTTCAGCATCACTTAAATGCGGTAAAGTAAGAGCCAGATTTTCGCGTACAACTTTTTTGCGATACCCAATTACTCTGTAAACTAAAAAGTAAACAAAGTCAGAGAATAAATAAAATAAGCGGAATGGAAGTATAGAGATCAGCCATAATAATGGGTAGGCTAATATATAAACGAGAAATTGCATGTATATTTTTTTTACAAATATAAAGCAAAAATGAGAAATGATCGATATTTTGGATTCTCATCAAGATATGTTCGATATTGACTATATTTACATTTCACATTAAATATTATTTATGAATACCATTTTAATTGGAATTATAGTAGCCAATGTACTTATAAGCTATAAAGGTTTTAATGATTATGCTTTTTTTAGAAAATTTGAATTTCATGTAGGAAGTATTCGCGCCGGCGAACAGATTAGAATGCTTACATCTGGATTTTTGCATGCAGATATGATGCATTTATTTTTTAATATGCTTACACTTTGGTTTTTTGCGCCTGTTGTTATTGATTCGCTCGGAAATTTTTCTTTTGTTTTGGTTTATTTCGGAAGTCTGATTTTTGGAAGCCTGCTCACTATGCTGTTTCATAAAAATGACTACAGCTATCGTGCAGTTGGAGCTTCTGGAGCAGTTACCGGAGTTTTGTATTCGGCTATATTACTGCATCCGGATATGATGCTGGGAATATTTTTTGTTATTCCAATACCAGCCTATCTTTTTGGAATTCTATATTTATTGTATTCAATTTATGGAATGAAAGCCAAAAATGACAATATTGGTCATACGGCGCATTTTGGAGGCGCAGTTGGCGGATACTTAATTACTTTGATAAAAGTACCTTCATTAATTGTAGATCATAGTTTGATGACCATTTTACTGGCAATTCCAATTATTGTACTTTTTGTATTGGCAAAATCAGGAAAAATATAATGCTGGCATAACTTTTGAAATGCCTTTATCAAATAACTTAAATATCACAAAAAATGAAAAAATTAGTATTATTTTTAACAATCATGTTTATGACTATGTCTTACGGCCAGGAAATTAAACAAATACCTCTAATTAACGTTAATGGAGAAGGAAAAGTAAAAGTAGCCCCTGATCAGGTTTGTATTTCAGCTACGGTTGAAACTAAAGGGAATAATGCTAAAGACGTCAAAAAACAAAATGACGAAAAAATGGATGCGGTTTTAAAATTCATTAAAAAAATGAATGTTCCAACAACAGATTTTAAAACTAAACAAGTTGCTCTTAATCCGCAGTACGATTACGAGAAAAAGAAAACAAGCTACAATGCCACTCAAACAGTTGAAATCGTATTAAAAGATTTAAACAAATATGATGAGTTGATGGAAGGTTTGGTGCAACAAGGAATTAACCGTATTGATAATGTTTCTTTTGAGTCTTCAAAATTAGCACAATACCAGTCTGAGGCAAGAAAAATTGCTATGAAAGATGCTAAAGTAAAAGCAGAAGAATATGTGTCTGTTTTAGGTCAAAAAGTAGGTAAAGCATTTACAATTTCTGATAACTCTCAGGTTTACCACCCAAGACCAATGTATGCTGCAATGAAAACAGAAATGATGGATGCTTCTGGCGCTTCAAATCAAACTCTTGCAATTGGAGAAATCGAAATTACAGCTAACGTAAGCGTGAGTTTTGTTTTAGACTAAGTCTTATAAATATCTAAATATTTTAAAAAATCCAAATTCCAATTTTTAAGGAATTTGGATTTTTTTTGTCTTCATTTTTTTTAAGATTTACTCTTAAATAACGCCTAATTTCTGTCTGGAAGTTAGGCGTTATTTTTTTTAAAACACTTTATATTTTTGATTTTTCCGCATTGAGTTAAAAAAAATCTTACACGATGTGCAAAAAACACTTGTTTTTTAATTGTCTTATTTTTAGGTGTTTATAATTACTATAACAATTTCGTTAACATTTTTTTTGCAAAAAGTTCTCTTAAAACTTTTTGATTACTGTTTTTAAATATATCTTTGTTCTATCAAATTAGTAGAGTTTAAAAAAAGTTAAAGATTAAAGGCCTTCAAAGAGATTTCAATTTTGAGCAGGCGAGTGATAATTTGCAATTTCTGTTAAGAATTTTCACTGTCAATAATTCTTCAATCACAAATTCATACCAATTTTTAGTAAAAACACTGCCTTACATTTTAGGGCTGAAATTGTATAAAAGCCAATTCAAAATAAATAGTAATCAAAATAAAAAGAAAAATGAAAAAACGAATGTGTTGCAGATAAATAAAAAACCATTTCTGTTGCAGCAGAAATGGCGAAGCTTAAAGAAATTGTACATCTCTTAGAAGGAAAGCGGGAATGGAGTATATCCGTTTGCTTGCCTTGATTTATTAAACTAAAACAAAGTAATGAAAAAAATATTAAATAGATATACATGGTTATGTATTTTGTTGATTTCCATAGGGATTAACGCTCAGGAGACCAAGCCGTTGATCCAGTCAAAACTCGTAGGAACGGTGGTTGATGCTGTTACAAAAGACCCTGTTATTGGTGCTTCTGTTGTTATTAAAGGCACGACACATGGTGTTCAAACAGATTTTGACGGTAAATTTTTCTTTCAAACAGGACAAAAATTTCCTTATACTGTAATAGTAAGCTATTTAGGTTACAAAAAAGCGGAAGTTGTAGTTAATGATAATCCGGTTGTTATTGAACTTACTGAAGAACAAAATCAATTATCAGAAGTTGTGGTTACGGCACTTGGTATTTCAAAAGAAAAGAAATCTTTAGGATACACTACTCAGGCACTTAAAAACAAAGATATTGCTGATACAAAAGAAACTAACTTTTTAAACAGTCTTAGTGGTAAATTAGCCGGGGTGCGTATTACAAACTCTCAGGGAGATATGGGATCTTCACGTATTATTATTCGTGGAGAAACTTCTATTGCAGGAAACAACCAGCCTTTATTTGTTGTAGACGGAGTTCCTGTAGACAACTCACAGTTAGGAAGTGTTGGAGGAGCAACTCGTGATTTTAAAAATGCAATTGCCGATTTAAATCCGAATGATATTGAAACGTTAACAGTATTGAAAGGTCCTAACGCAGCGGCACTTTACGGATCGCGTGCGGCGCATGGTGTTGTACTTATTACTACAAAATCTGGAAAAAGCCAAAAGGGACTTGGAATTACCTTTAGTTCTGGTATTACAATCTCTCAGGTAGCTACTTTACCAAGTTTTCAAAATTCATACGGACAAGGTTCTAACGGAAGATTTAGTTTTGTTGACGGAAAAGGAGGCGGCGTAAATGATGGAGTTGACGAAAGCTGGGGACCAAGATTGGATGGACGTTTGATTCCTCAATTCTACTCAAATGGTGAAGCTGTACCTTTTGTGGCTCATCCAAATAATGTGAAAGACTTCTTTAATACTGGTGTTACGTATGACAATAGTATTTCTGTAGCGAGATCAGATGAAAAATCAGATTTTCGTTTAGGAGTAAACAATCAAAAACAATTAGGAACAGTGCCAAATAGTGAAGTAAACAAAACAAACTTTACGATTAATACTAATTACCAGATTTCAAAAGGTATTAGAGTTGGTGCTACAGCTAATTATATTACAACTAATGCTCCGGCTTTACCAGGTGGTCCATCTGGAAACCGTGCGGCTGGTGTAATGCTTCAGTTCCTTTGGTTCGGACGTCAGGTTGATATCAATCAGCTTCGAAATAACAGAGATGTTAACTGGAACAACAGTTACTACAGCAACCCTTACTGGAATGCTTATTACAATACTACAAGCCAGCAGCGTAACCGTATTATTGGTGATGTGCATTTGGATGCAAAATTAGCTGAAGGTCTTAACTTTAAATTCCGTACAGGAGTTGATTACTATAATGACAGAAGAAAATACACTATCAAATACGGTACAAACGGAACGCCTTTTGGTTCTTATGCAGAAGATGCTTACACTGTAAATGAGCAGAATACTGAAGGTATTTTTACTTATACTAAAAAACTTAATGATGATTTTACTGTAGATGCTCTTGCCGGTTTTAATATTCGTAACCACAGCGATGCAAACAATTATCAAAAAGCACCACGTTTAGCTGTACCTGATTTGTACACTTTGACGAATTCAAGAGATCCATTGACATCATCAAATACATTGTCAAGATTAAGAGTTTACAGTGCGTATGCTTCGGCACAATTTGGATATAAAAACTATGCTTATTTAAACCTTACAGCTCGTAATGACTGGTCATCTACATTACCAAGCAGTAACCGTTCTTATTTTTACCCATCTATTAATGGTAGTTTAATATTATCTGAGGCTTTAAAATTAAAAAGCAATACACTTGATTTCTTAAAATTACGCGGTGGATGGTCTGAAGTTGGTAATGATGCAGACCCTTATCAATTGTCTACAGTTTATAATTTCCAGACTGCATTTGACGGAAATCCAATTCAGACTTCTTCACAAAAGAAATTGAATGAAAACTTAAAACCAGAAACAACTCGTTCAACTGAAGTTGGTTTAGAAGCTTCTTTCTTTAAAAACAGACTTCACTTTGATTTTGCTTATTATAATACAAACAGTTTCGACCAGATTTTGGAGATTAAAACAACAGCTTCAAGCGGATATAACTCTCAGTTAATCAATGCTGGAAAAGTCAACAATAATGGTATAGAAATTCAATTAGACGGAACTCCGGTTCAGACTGAAAATTTCAAATGGAATATTGGAGCCAATTATTCTAGAAACAGAAGTAAAGTAGAGATTTTAGATTATGCAAAACAAATCCAAAACTATACAATTGGTTCATCAGGCGGTGTTGATGTATTAGCATCTGTAGGACAAGCTTATGGTGCACTTTACGGAACAGCTTACCTTCGTGATGCAAGCGGTAACATTGTAGTAGGAGCAAACGGATTACCAAAAGCTGATCCAACGAAAAGAGTTTTAGGACACTATACTCCAGATTATTTAGCTGGTGTTACTAATACTTTGACTTATAAAAATCTTGAATTATCGTTTCTTGTTGATGCAAGTGTAGGTGGTGAAATTTTCTCAGGAACTAACAGAACCGGAACTTATACAGGTGTGTTGGCTTCAACGCTTCCGGGACGTGGTGCTGAAAATGGCGGTTTGAGCTACTATTTAAATGGTACTACAAAAACTTTAGTAAACGGAGCAGCACCAGGCGGAGCAGCAGTTTATGATGACGGTATGGTTTTTAACGGAGTTTACGATAATGGAACTCCAAACACTACTATAATCAGTGCGCAGGAATATTACAAAGCATCATACAACATTAGTGAAGCTTACATTTACAGCTCAACTTTTGTAAAAATGAGAGAAATTAAACTGGCTTACAATTTCAACAAGTCATTTGCTAAAAAACTAGGATTAGAAGGGGCAAGTATTACTGCAGTAGGACGTAACCTTTTCTTTATCTACAAAGATGCACCAAATATTGATCCTGAAACGGCTTTCAATACTGGAAATGCACAAGGTTTGGAGAGTTTAGCTTTACCAACAACTAGAAATTTCAGCCTTAATGTTAATCTTAAATTCTAAAAATACAGAATCATGCTAAAAAAAATAGCCTATATAACTCTATTTGCATTAACGTTGACCTCTTGCAGCGATACGCTGGATGATATCAACAAAAATCCAAATGCAACTGAAACACCATTGGCACCTTACTTGTTAACAGGAACTTTAAAACAAGGAGCTGACTTATATTGGGGAGATGCTAATAATTTTAACTCGTCTTTACTATTTGTACAGCATTGGGCTAAAATTCAATACACTGAGCCAGACAGATATGATGTTTCGAACACGTCTTTTACTTCTTTATGGAATACAGGTTATGCAACCTTGATTACAGACTTGAATACCATTATTAATTTCCCGGATGCTCAGGCCAATTCAAATTATAAAGGAATTGCTATTGCTTTGCGTTCATGGACATTTTTATTGTTAACAGATGCTTACGGAAATATTCCGTACAAAGAAGCAGGTCAAAAAGTAACACCAGCATACGATAGTCAAAAAGATGTGTACACAGGTCTGCTTGAAGATTTAAAAAAAGCCCAATCTTTGTTAGGAGCAGCAAATGGTACTGTAACTGGAGATTTAGTTTACAAGGGAGATGTTGTAAAATGGAAAAGATTTGTGAATTCACTTCGTCTGAGAATTGCATTAAGAATTTCAGACAGAGAACCGGTTTTAGCTAAACAAGCGGCTATTGATGCAACAAGTGATGCGGCTGGAGTATTAGCCAGTAATGCAGATACATTTAAGTTTACTTACATCAGCTCGCCTCAACAAAACCCTGCATCAGCCTGGTTTGAAACTCGTGATGATTTCCGTATTTCAAAAACTATGGTAGATAAATTAAAAGAATTTTCAGATCCGCGTTTACCGGTTTATGCACAATTGCCATCAGATGCAAGTGTTGGTACATACGTTGGCGGCGGTAACGGATTATCAAACAGTGATGCCAACAGCCAGGGTTTTGCCAAAACATCAAAACCAGGAACTTATTTTCTGACATCAACATCACCGGCGGTAATTTATTCTTACTCTGAAGTATTGTTCAATCTTGCTGAAGCTGCAGCTAGAGGTTATATTTCTGGAGATGCAGAACAGCTTTATAAAAATGCAATTACGGCATCTTTCAATCAATTTGGAATTACTGATGCAACAGTTATTTCTAATTATTTGAATCAGGCAAACGTGAAGTACGATGCGGCTAATTATGCTAAATCAATTGGTACTCAAAAATGGATTGCTTTCTTCGGACAAGGTTTAGATGCTTTTACAGAATGGAGAAGATTAGATTATCCAGTATTAACAGCGGGGCCGGCTACCGTTTTAGACGGAAAAATTCCTTCTCGTTTTTTCTATCCGGGTACAGAGCAGTCACTAAATGGTGTAAGCTACCAGGCGGCGATAGAAGCTCAGGGAAAAGATTTACTGACTACAAAATTATGGTTTGATGTAAAATAATCTGCATTAGAACTAATTTTTAAGCTGAATATATAAAAAGGCTGTCTCACAATTCGTGAGGCAGCCTTTTTTGTTTTACTGCAAAACAGCAATTAGAAATGCACAAATCTCTCTGAATTTGCGCATTTTTTCTGCTTCAATTTTTCATCCTGTATAAAGCATGTTTTGTGACCAATAATTTCCGCTTTGTGTCATTTTTTGATAATCGATTTTGTATCTGCAATAATTTAGACGCATGACAATGTTCATGTATTGTCTAAATGTATATCCCAAAACTGCTATAAACCACAAAACTATGAATAAAAACACACCTTTAAATTCAGGAATTCAGCCTGATTTAAAAATAGAAACTGCTATTATTGGTGCCGGAACTTCCGGATTATACACCGCATATCGTTTGGTAACAGATAAAAAATATACCGCAGATCAGGTGCAGATTTTTGACCTGAGCAGTAAACTGGGCGGAAGACTGGAATCTGTTATTATGCCGGGAATGGATTTCTGGGGCGAGTTAGGAGGAATGCGCTATCTGACTTCTCAGGAAATCGTAACTACTTTAATTGAAGGTTATATATCTCCAAAAGATCCTAAAAAACGTATTCCTGTTTTAAAAGATAAAATGACACCGGTTCCGTTTCCAATGGGCAAGTCGTCAAAATTACTAATGTATCTTAGAAAAGAACGTTTTAAACAAGATGCGTGGGATGAAGCTCAGAAAAAAGGTAAAAAACTGCCAACGAGATATTATCTTAATGAGACTGATTTAGGCTTTAGTTCAGACCAGCTTTTTAATAAAATTATTTATGATGTTTTAATGGCAGATCCCTGGGTTGCTAAAAAATACCAAAAGAAAATCAAAAAAGGACATAATGTATACGACTATACTTTTGAATTAACCAGTGAAGATTGGGATGAAATCAAACCAAGACTGGTTTACAATTTTCCAAAATCTCCTTATGATAAAAGAAAAGTAAACGATCTGGGTTTCTGGAATTTAATTAAAGATCAGGTTTCGCAGGAAGGATATGAGTTTTTAGCCAATGCGGGAGGTTATTATTCAAATACCATCAACTGGAATTCTGCCGAAGCTTTTCCTTATATGGTGGGCGATTTTACTGCAGGAACAATTTATAAAACCATTGAAGAAGGTTACGACAGTATTGCTTATGCAGTTGCCAATTCTTATATGGAACACAAAGGTGCGTGCATTTGGTCAGAAAACAAATTAGAGACTTTTACCAAAGAACATTCTGTAAAAACACATAAATACCAGCTTACTTTTCTAAATATAAAAACCAACAGCAAATGGCATGTATATGCTAATTCAATTGTTTTGGCTATGCCGAGAAAATCTTTAGAACTTTTAGACCAGAACAATTTCTTTTTCAATGTGAATGAAAATTCGGTTTTAAATGAAAATATCCGTTCTGTTATTATGGAGCCGGCTTTCAAAATATTAATGGGCTTTGAATATCCGTGGTGGAAAGAATTAGGAATAGATTCAGGACATTCGATTACCGATTTACCAATGAGACAATGCTACTACTTTGGAACCGATAAAAAAACGAAAAACTCCATGCTTTTAGGAAGCTACGGCGATATGGAAACCGAAACATTCTGGAAAGCGCTTTCTGATGATAAAGTACTTTTTGAAGTTAAAGCGGCTAAATCGGCTTCGTTAAAAGAGCTTCACCAGTTAAATGATGTTCAGGCAACAAAACTTATGGTAGACGAATTGATGAATCAGCTTCGCGAACTGCATGGTAAAGATGTAACCATACCAGAACCTTATGTAACCTATTTTAAAGACTGGACAGATGAGCCTTTTGGAGCAGGATATCATGCGTGGAAAGCAGGATTTTCTGTTGGAGATGTCATGAAATATATGAGAAAACCAAAACATGATGAACAGATTCATATTTGCGGTGAAGCATACTCAGATCAGCAGGGCTGGGTTGAAGGAGCATTTTGTGAGGCAGAGAAAATGCTGCAGGATTATTTTGGGCTGAAACGTCCGTTCTGGCTTCCTGACAATTACTATTTAGGATGGTAAAAGGAGAAGTTTTTTGTTAGTAATTCAAATCATTAATTTAAAAAAGTAATAGTATGTTAAAACGTAACGGCTTTGATGATGAGTTAAATTTAACTCATTTAGATGCAAACATAGATTCAAATCAAAATGAAATATCATTTAAAGGAGCTCCCGAAACCGATGGTATATTGGCGAGTATGATGAAAGGATATTCAAAAGTTCAAATTGAAACTCCAATCAGGCCTTTTCATGAAAGCAATCTGCAGAAAATTCTAGACAATGTAGATTATGGTATTTTAAGAGCATTACAAGGAACCTGGGTAAGCTATAATCATAATGGAAATGGTTCAAGAGAATTAATAGGAAGCGGTATACACACTACAATTATGCCTTCGCCGGGCACTAATGCAGGAACGATTCCCGGAAAATTTAGTTTTGAATGTGAAGAATATATCGAAAAACTGACATTTGATTTAGTTCCTGGCGGGGTTCGCAATCGCGGCGGTGCAAACGAGCAGTTTTGCGGTGCTGTTAAATATGAACAGAGTATTAAAAGTGTAAATGCTGTGCCGGGAGAATCAGCTTTAAAATATACGCCAATTCATGAAGAAAACGGAATGTATTTGTGGCTGAGCGATATATTTAATTATGCTGCCACAGAAAAAACAATTGAAGAGGACCGAGGCATACATGCATTAGAACCAAATGCTCCTAATAGAGATTTATATAAAAGCGGTTATCAGGACGAAACGGTTTTCTTGATTATAAATGATTTAGGTGAAAAAGAATATGTAACTCTCGAAAATTTAAAAGGAAGACCTTATCTTTCGATTGTTCCTGCTAAAGAGTTAAAACCGGGAGCAGGGCAGACAGGACCTTATTTTATACCCGACTATTCTATTTCACGAAGCGGCGTAATTCCGCACGGAAGCACCATAACATTGTTAGGAGATCTAACTAGAGGCAAGTCAGGTTATTTAATTAATACAGCACCTGAATTTCCAGAAGGTAATGAAGCGTGGGAATACGATCACCTTTCTATTTCAAAAACTATGGGAGGGGCAGGAGCAAGTAAAAAAGAGCCTATAAATCTTGATGAAGCTCCGCCTGCATGGGTGTTTGAAAAGCTTAACAAGGATAATGACCCTCAGGAAAACAGGATTTATACACAGCGAATTCTGGCACATCCGTTATATCCGTATTCAGTAAGACCGGACTTAAGACTGCGTGATTCTTTAAAAGGAGAAACTATAAAAAATCACGTGCTTATTCAGATGTCATCTAAAAATAAAACGGGAGCACAAGGCGGAATATTAAATGTTCCGTTTGTAAATCGTTTTGTTACTACAGTTGAAATGAACATGCGAATGTGGATTGAAACTGTTGAAGAAAATGGAAAAGAAATTCTGCAGCTGCAATACGAGCAGATCATATTTTTTGAATTTGATTTTGGAGATGACGGCGGTACAACAAGCTGGCCTCATATACAAGTAAATACACTTCGTAAAATCGAAGATGTTTCGCCAGAACAGAGACAATTAATGGAAGAACAGTTTCCATCTTCTCATAAAATAGAATCTCCTGCTTCAGGATGTCCTTATCATAAAGGTTAAAATTATTCTGGAGAAATAATTCAGAAACAAAAAAACACAAGAAAAAGAAAAGCCGATGAACAACTCATCGGCTTTACCAGTATTTGTCTATCCACATTCAACTTTGCATTAAGAAAGTTTCATCTGCAGTATCATCTTCCTCAAAATTTTCTGCTTCCTCTTCTTCCCAATCATTTTCGTCGTATTCTGACTCCATATCATCCTCAAGAAATTCATCTTCTAAATCGTCTAACTCAAGATTGTAATGATTATTGGCTGATAGTGTACTGGAAAGATTTCCCTGCAGATAATCATCATAATTCAATAAAAGCTGTTCTTCGTAAGCGGTTATATCTCCTGAATATTCTTCAGAATTATAATAGTAATTGTCAGAAATCATAATATATAAGTTTTAAATTAATAGACTGAGTTTTATCTAATTTTCTCAATTAGAATTATTTAAAAGTAAAACTTTTTATTTCTGCTGATTTATATAATTATTAAAATGAATTGCTTAATTCTCATTTTAGAAGATGACTTTCTATATCAATTTATATTTGATTTCTTTATATTTAGAACGGCCTACAGGTAGTATTTCTCCATTTTTTAGTAACATCTGATATCGGCCTCCGGCTTCTACAACGAGCTTTTCTGCTTCATTCCAGCAGAGAATGTATGATTTGTGTATTCGTTCAAAAGTTATTGGCAGCAGTTTTTCCAGTGATTCAAGCGATTTGTCATGTAATTCTATACGGCCGTCATGTAAATGCAATTCTGTATAAATGCCTGCGCCTTTTATGTATTTAATATCTGTAATAGTAATGAGTTTAATAGTTTTTGCTTTTTTTACAGCTAAAAACTGAATTTCACTGCTGGCTTTTCTTTCTGGTGTTGTATAACGGGTAAAAGCTTGTGCGAGTCTGTTTTCGTCAAATGGTTTGGGTACAAAATCTAAAACGCCGTAATTAAATGCAGTAATAGCTTTGTCTGTATATGCTGAAATAATAATGGTTTGAAAAGATTTTGATACAACAGTCTGCAGGACATCAAATCCATCTTCACCATTTAGGTTTAAATCCAGAAGCAATAAATCAATTTCATTTTGATTAATTGTATTTAAACCGTTTTCAACCGAATCAGAAAGAAAAATCTGGACATCTTTATTAAAAAAACCTCTGGTCATTCTTTCGATTCGTTTTGCAATTCTCGCTTCGTCTTCAATAATTAGAATTTTCATTTTGTATCAAAAATTTTAATTTCTGTGAGCCATCCTTCTTCAACAGCAAAAGAATCAAACTGCCAGTTATTGCCATAACTTTCATTTAATCGGGCCTTTATATATTTAAAACCTGTTCCGCTGAGGTCGCTTTTCTTTTTATTTCGATTTTTTGCCACGGTAAGCAAAGTATATTGTTTGTATTTTTTTTCTCTTATAAAACTTAAACAGAAAGTAATTGAACCGTCTTTTGAAGGTAAACTGTGTGTAATGCCATTTTCTATAATGGTGTGAATAATAGCAGGCGGAATTTCTTCATTTTCATCAATATTTTTTTCTTCCCATTTGTAATTCAATTCTTTTCTAAAAGACATTACTTCTAAATGTTTTTTGCATAATTCAATCTCCTGCCTTACAGGTATTAAGGTATCTTCAGAAATTGAATTCATAATATCAAATTCATCTGCCAGCGCCCGAATAAACACAACGCCCTGTTGCGGCGATTCTTCGATCCAGTCAATTAGAGAAGTAAGGGTATTGCGAAGAAAATGAGGCTGAATATTTTTCTTAACAAGTTCAAGCTGTAATCTGGACGAAAGTAATAACGATGCATTATGAGCTTCTTCTAAAGCTTTAGTTTTAATGGTATGCAGGTAAAGCATTGACAATACGATAATGGTAAAAGAGATAAACAATCCAAAATCATAAAATATAAACTTATTTACCACAATGCTGGCCAATAAACCCGCAACTACTATTACTCCGCCTTTAATTTTTCGAAATGCCGCATCGGCTGCAATAATAATAGAGACAAAGCACATTACATAGCTAAAATATATGGCTGTTTTGTCGTAATGTCCGTAATGTTTAACATAGATTATTACAAGACCTGCAAACAAAAGAAATAGAAATAACCGCTTTCTTTTAAAGCCAAACTGCAGCATAAAATACCACGGAACCAATATGGAAATTATAAAAGTAAGCAAGCCTACAATTTGCAGCCGTGTATAAAAGTGTGTATACGGAATATCGATATAAAATTTTATGTATTCTATAATAAGCAGACAGAAAAAGAGCAGACAGATTATTCCGAAAAGCAAAACTGTTGCTTCTTTTCGAGTGCTGTTGATGTATAGAAAAAAATAATAAATTGATGCAATGAGAAAAGCCCCAGCCATGAGGTTCATAAAAGACATAACAATAAGCGGTGCGCGGTGCAGCCTTAAATAACTTTCGAGTTTTACATCTATGCCGCGCAGGGTTTCTCTAAGCTGCATTTGTGTTCCTGTTATGGTTACAATATGTTTGCCTTTACCAGCCAGTTTTTCGGGTATTTGGTAATAGCTCATTTCTGTTCCCGGTACTTCGCTCTGACCAGATTTTGCCATTTTACCGTTGCTTCCCACTAATACACCGTCCCAATAAACGTCAAAAGCACCAAAAGCATTAATCTGCAGTCCCAGCGGAGCAGAGGGATTTTCTCGTTTGTAAAGATCAACATCAATATTAACCTTAAATATAGAATCTGGTGATGAACCCAGATAATCATGTGGTTTATCGTCATCTTTATAATAGGTTACATCAGATTTGACGAACTCCGTATACTGCTTACATGATGTAAACAATAGCACTAAAAAAATGGTAAAAAAAGCTGATCTATACATAAGATAAAGATAAAATAAATATCGAATTGCGAAGTGCATTTCAAAAGCTCTTAGAGCCGTTTGAATGTTTTAAAGAACACTGGTTTGTTTTATAAAGTAATCTTGTATCATAAAACCAATAAACATGAAAACAGTAATAACCAGTATTTTAATTTTATTAATTCCTATGCTTGGCCTTTCACAGCAAACAGTTGTTTCGGGTAAAGTTCAGGATAATGCAAATAAAGAAGCAATTCCTTATGCAACAGTGTCAATACAAGACAGCACATTAAAAACATTGGCAGTTGGTGTAACGGATGATAAAGGTGATTTTGTTTTTGAAAAACTGCCAAATGGCAAAATGACAATCACTTTTAGTTACATTGGATATCAAAATTACAGCCGAACATTTGAAATCATTTCGGGCAGGCCAAAAATTGAATTAGGCACAATTGATTTACATACCGATGCAGTACAATTAAATGCCGTTGAAATTACGGGACAAAAATCGAGTGTGAGCTTAAAACTTGATAAAAAAGTTTTTGAAGTTGGTAAAGATGTGCTTTCGCAGAATGGTTCTGCACATGATGTTTTAAATAGCGTTCCCTCTGTAACTGTTAGTCCGACTGGCGGTGTAAGTCTTCGTGGCAACAGCAGTGTTCTGGTGTTAATTAACGGAAGACAATCTGGTTTAACACAAAATAATGCCCTTGACCAAATTGCAGCCGATCAAATTGAACGTATTGAGGTAATAACCAATCCTTCATCTCGATATGATGCTTCCGGTTCGGCAGGGATTATTAATATTATTTTAAAGCGAAACAAAAAAAGCGGTTTTAGCGGTCAGGTTCGATTAGTGGCCGGATCTCCAAATGACAGCCGTTTAAATCCAAGCATCAATTTTAAATCAGATAAAATCAATATTTTTTCAAATTTTGGGATACGTTCTTCGGACTATGTTGGTTTATATACCACAAACCAGACTACTACAGATAATGGTAAATCAAATTATTTAAACCGAGTGCAAAACGAGGATCGTCATGACGATGGAAAATTAATGTATTTTGGAGCCGATTATTATATAGATGAACATCGAACTATTACAGCTGCGTTTTTAAAAAATGCTACAGAAGATGATGATAAAACTCATTTATTATACAATTACAGTCAGGCCGAAAATGTAAAAGACAGCGTTTTAGCAAGAGAAGGAAAATCATTAGAAAAAAGAGATTACAACCAATTAGAATTTAATTATACCCAGACTTTTAAACGTCCGGCAAAAAAATGGACAATTGATGTTCAGTATGATTGGTGGAACAGCGATAAAAACTGGAATCTTTCGACACAGCGTTTGTATCCAGAAACATTGGCTTATCCCGGTATTCGGACTAATTCAGTAGGAAATAGTAAAGATCTGCTCGTTCAGAGTGATTTTGTACAGCCGATAGATACAATTTCGACATTTGAAGTTGGTGTTAAAACGGAGATACGTAAAGTTTCCAGTCAATTTTTGGCAGAACAGCAAGAAGATGATATTTGGAAAATCTATCAAAATATTGATAACGACTTAAAGTATACAGAAACAATTGCCAGCGGATATGCACAATACAGCAGTAAAATTAAACGATTCAGCTATATGTTTGGACTGCGAACAGAGTTTACCAAAATTTCGATTACAGATAGTAAAAACACATATAGTGATGATAAAAATTATAATAGACTATTTCCTAGCGTTAATTTGAGCTATAAGTTTGATGCATCAACTTTACAGTTAAATTACAGTAAGCGCATCAATCGTCCGCCTTTATATGCTTTATATCCTTTTAATGAAGTAACAGATTTAAATGCACAATATGTTGGAAATCCAGATCTTAATCCATCTTATACAGATGTTTTTGAGCTGGCTTTTCTTAAAACATGGAAAAAATTTACTTTAAATCCGTCTGTTTATTACCAGTGGGAAAGCGGTTATATACAAGATTTTACCTATCGTGAAAACAATATTTTTTATACAACACCCATTAATATTCAACATGAAATACGAAGCGGTATTGAACTTTCAACCTTATATAATCCTGCAAAATGGCTTCAGGTAAATATGGAAATGAATTTTTATCATTTTAAACAAAAAGGAAGTTATCAGGATGAAGACCTTAATTATGAAGGAAAGACTTTTACCGGACGTTTAAACACACAGATTAAACTGCCTGCAAAATTTAGTTTTCAGGGACGTTACAATTTTCGCGGAGCGCAGCAAAATGCACAAACCAAAAATGATCCCCTGCAATCGCTTGATTTTGGGTTAAGTAAAGTTTTATTGAAAGATAAAGCGACTATTGTATTTGATGTTACAAATGCATTTGATCTGCGTCAAAACAAAAGCACTACAATTGGTGACAATTATTATCTAAATGTGAATAGCATACCTAATGCGGCACGCTACAGACTTAGTTTTGTGTATCGTTTTAACTTAACAGATCCAAAAGGAATTAGACAAGCAAATAACGCGAATCGCAATTAATCTTTCAGGTTTATAAAAAACATGCTTAAAAAATTAAGCATGTTTTTTATTTAGTTAAACTCCTGTTTTAACATTTATAGGAGAGGTGTTATTAACCTTTGCCCATTTAGTATCATTGACTTTATTTGTTGCTATTACTGAATGATTGAATCTTAAAATATCATTCCAGTCTTTCTCTTTGTCAACATCGTACACACGCGTAATGCGGGTTGAAGGTCCTCTGTAAGAATACTTTAAACCTTTTGATTTTGACATATTATAAACAACAATATTATTAATATCCTTTTCATCATCAATATCTATATCACTAAAACAGCGTCGGTCTAAAATATCAGTATTAGAGTATCTTTTTTTCCATCCCTTGTTTCCGCTCAGGCAAAAAATAAATTTGCCTAACATATCACCAATTTTATGCCAGCCGTAAACTCTGGCATTATCATATAATCCTGCTTTTCTATCTGGCATCATAGCATTTGGCATAAAGATTTTATCATCTCCAAAATACTGCTGCAAATACGTATCGATTTCTTCATGAAATCTGGCATATCCTCCGAATTTACTTTTTATGTCTATAGTAACAAAAACCGGGTAATGTAATTTATTGGCTTCGTGCCAGGTTTTTAGAATGTCAAGAAAATATTTCAATTTGGTTTGACGTCCATTTGAATGACTTACAGTAAAATATCCTTCCTGTATAGAGCTATACGGAACATATTTTGAGGAATGCCTCCAAATGTCGAGTTCGAGTCCCAAGCATCCATCTTTTGCAGGATCATTTGGATCAAACAATAATTGAGTAGGCAGAGCCGGCAATGCATCAACATAACTGTTATGTGAAGCCTTAATTTGAATTTGATTATAAAGACGATCTTTTAGTTCCATAGTTTTTTTATTTAGGGGTTAATAAAATAATAAAGAGGAATGAAGTTCGAGAGATAAGCATCTTGCTGCCGACTTAATCAAAGCGGGCATAACTTCTTTAGATTTCTATAGCTTAAAACTACTATTTTTCGTTTCGCTGGTTAAAAAAAATGTTGTAAAGCACCATTTTTTTGTTATGAAACCCGACAATTTTCTTAAGATTTTGAAAGAGGAGTTTGGCAGAAAATAAGAAGCGGGTTTTTTTAGTTCAATTTTAAAGAAGAGCGTTAGTAATTCATTCGGTTTAATCAAATATCTATTATTTACCGTCTTTTTTGGTTAATATGTTTTTTTAATACTAAAATACTGCGTTTAATGTATTTTTAAGACTTTAGTATACCCAAAAACGTATTTTAATATCCCTGCTTTAAATCAAATTTGCGGTGAAATCATAATGTGACAGCCAGCGCAATAATGATTTCCAAAACTAACTATCAATAACCAAAATTTCAAACCAAAAATGAAAAATCACTTTAGGATTAAAAAAGATTCTAATTGTGTATCTGAATTTAATTTGAAAAAGAAAATGATGATATTATCGCTATTGTTTTCTTTATTTCAGGTTTCTGGATACGCCATTAGTTCTACAAGTACAACTGTATCTTCAAATGTACTTCAAACAGAAATTAAAGGACAGGTAAATGACGAAAATGGTATGCCATTGCCGGGAGTTACTGTTTTAGAAAAAGGAAGTAAAAATGCTGCTTTAACAGATTTTGACGGAAAGTTTTCTTTAAAAGTAGAGAATCCTAATTCTGTATTACTAATATCTTTTTTAGGTTATACGACTGCCGAAGTCAGCCTAAAAGGTAAAACTTCAATTACTGTAAAAATGCAAAAAGCAACAACTTCATTAGATGAGGTAGTTGTAGTAGGTTATGGTAAAATGAAGAAAAAGGATTTAACGGGAGCAATTGTTCAGGTTTCACCTGATAAATTAGTAAACCAAAATCCGCAGACGGTTCAGGATATCTTAAGAGGTACTCCTGGAGTAAGAGTAGGGTATGATCCTTCTGCAAAAGGAGGCGGGAGAATACAAATTCGTGGTCAGACTTCTGTATATACTGCCAGTAATAATAAGGATGATAAATACGGACCTCATAATGACCCGCTTATTATTTTAGACGGTATGCAGTTTTATGGTGAACTTTCAGAAATTAATCCTGACGATATTGCACAGCTTGATATTTTAAAAGATGCTTCGGCAGCATCTGTATACGGATCGAGAGCAGCAGCTGGGGTTATTCTTATTTCAACTAAAAAAGGTAAAACAGGTAAACCTATGGTTAGTTTTACTACTAACACAACGATCAGCAATAAAAGCGCCTATCGTAAAGTGTATTCTCCAGAAGGCTACTTAAAATATCGTGAAGACTGGGAAACTGCCCAAACGTATGGTGTTAATACTGCAACAGGGCAATACGAAGCCTTTATAACAGGAACAGTTGCAAATGGCAGACCGGGGTATTTTTCAAATCCAAATGATTTATCAAAATGGGGCATTACCGAAGCACAATGGCTGGCTTATCAGCCAACAGCTCAAACAGTCGGGAAAAGCAGTAAAGAAGTTTGGGGAGCCCGTTTAGGACTAAATTTTGATCCTTCGCTGATGGCAAATTTCCTGGCTGATAAAACACACGACTGGAGTAACAGTTCTTTTAGAACAGGAATTAATCATGATAATAATTTGAGTATTTCCGGTGCAGGTGACCGAGTAAATTATTATATGTCCTTTGGTTATTTAACTTCAGAAGGAGCGATTGTTGGAAATGATTATAAATCAGCTCGTTCTAACATGAAAGTTGATGCTAAAGTTACGGACTGGCTAGACCTTGGATTAAACGTTAATTTTCAGGATCGATCAGATGGAGATATAACTCCTTCTTTAGGAACAAACCCCGGAGATAATAATATGATGAGAACCAGCCCGTTTGGAACTTTTATAGATGCAAATGGCAACTATGAAAGACAGCCGATGGGAAAAAATGTCTCAGGACAAAATTATAACTATTACTACGAGCGTCAATTTATTGAAAAAGAGACAGGATATACAACATTAAATACCATTTTCAATGCTAAAGTAAGTCTGCCTTTAGGTATTACTTACACTTTTAACATTGCTCCTCGTTATCAGTTTTTTCATGATCGTTATTTCAGATCTACGCAGAACCCAAACTGGCCTGCAGCTACTACAGGTGTAAACAGAAACAATTCAACAAGATTTGATTATAATCTGAATAATAACTTAACATGGGATTATACGATTGCTCAAAAACATCATATTATAGCCACTTTTGTTCAGGAAGCTGAAGAACGCCGTTTTTGGTCAGATGGAATGGATGCTTATAATATTCAGCCTTCAGATGCTCTGGGATTTCACCTTGTTAATACGGCAACAATGGCTAATAGTGCAATTAGATCAAACGATACACATGAAACGGCAGATGCATTAATGGCAAGACTTTTCTATTCGTTTGATAATCGTTATATGCTTACAGCGACTATTCGCCGTGATGGATATTCGGCATTTGGAGCTTCAAATCCTTATGCAGTTTTCCCTTCTTTTGGAGTTGCATGGAACTTTAAAAATGAAAAATGGTTCAACTGGGATGCTATGAGTACTGGTAAATTGCGTTTGTCTTGGGGTAAAAATGGAAACAGAACGCTTGCAGATCCGTACATTTCTTTGGCAAATCTTGTAAATACCGGAACAATGGGGTATTTAGATCCTTCTGGAAAAGCACTTGAATTGAAATATTTAGCGCTTGACCGTATGGCAAATCCAAATCTGGAATGGGAAAAAACAACATCAACAAACATTGGTCTTGATTTAGGTTTCTTAAATGACCGTATTACTGCTACTGTAGATGCTTACAGAGCCTCTACACGTGATATGATTATGAGTCAGTCATTACCTGGTTTTACAGGATTTTCATCAATTGCTACCAATCTTGGAGAAGTTCAAAATCAAGGTATTGAGTTGAGTCTTAATACGCTTAATATGAAAAGAGAAAATTTTGAATGGCGTACTACATTTGGAATATCTTACAACGAGAACAAAATTGTGTCATTGTATGGCAATATGGTAGACATTAAAGATGAAAACGGTAATGTTATTGGAAGACAAGAAGGAAATGATTCTGCAAATGGATGGTTTATAGGAAAATCAATTACTCAAATTTGGGATTATAGAATAACTGGAATCTGGCAGAAAGATGAATGGAAAGAGGCTCAAAAATACGGACAGCGCCCTGGAGATCCAAAAGTTGCCAACAGCTATACGGCAGATGATGTAGATGCGGTAGATGCAGATGGAAACCCTTATAAAAAAGCAGTTTATAATGAAAAAGACAAACAGTTTTTAGGAAACTCAAATTCTCCTGTACAATGGTCGCTGCGTAATGATTTCAAGATTTATAAAAATTGGGATTTGGGTATCAGTATGTATTCTAATGTGGGAGGAAAGTCACTTAACTCAAATTATATGAATACTTTCAACGATGCGAGTTTATATAAATTCAACTTCAATCCTTATGTAAACCCGTATTGGACACTTGACAACCCAACTAATGAATGGGCGCGTCTTGATGCTAAAGGACCTGCTGGAACTCCGGTTGCGCCGGGAAGATTGTACGACCGCAGTTTTATTCGTCTGGATAACATTTCGTTAGCTTACACGCTTCCTAAAGATATTTTAGATAAAGTACATATTAAAAGTATAAAAATTTATGCTTCGGTTCAAAACGTTGCAACATGGTCTGCTTCTAAAGAATGGAAATATTACGGAGATCCAGAAACAGGCGGACTGGCTACAAGACAGTTTAATTTAGGTTTTAATTTCCAACTTTAAAATTACCCAACAATGAAAAAATATATAAAACATAAAATTACAAGACTATTGCCTTTCGCAGTATTGGCAGTGCTTTCCAGCTCTTGTTCAAAAGATTTTCTTGACTCAGATCCGCTTTCGTTTTACGAACCGGGAACTACATTTTCTACAGAAGCCGGATTACAGGCAACTTTAGCATTGTGTGACAAACAGCTGCGTAATAATTATATTCACTTTGGTTATTCTGGTGTGAGTGTGCCTATTGGTACAGAATATCTTTTCTCAGATATGGCACAGTATGGAAAAACTGATACAGGCAGTAATATTGCTGATTATGCCAATACTATTGTTCCTACTGGAGATTTTAGAAGAGATGCAGGCGGTGAATCTATTTATCTTGGATTTATGTGGACAGAAGCCTATACAGGTATCAAAAATGCTAATACAGTATTAACCTATATTGGTAATGTGACAAGTTTATCTGAAGAAGTTAAAAATAAATATATCGGTCAGGCTTATTTTCACAGAGCATACCGATATCTTAATCTAGTGTATCAATTTGGAGATATTCCGCTGATCACTAAAATTTTGGAAGTTCCAAAGCAGAGTTATTATTCTACAAAAAAAGAAGCCATCATTGAAATGATTACGGCTGATATGGAGAAAGCTGTAGAATGGGTTCCGGAACAGGCAAAAATAGGTTATGTGGGTATGATTAGTAAAGGTGCCTGCCGTCAGTTATTGATTAAATGTTATTTAGCATCCGGAAGATTTGCCGATGCTGAAGCACAAGCGAATATTTTGATTAATCAATCTGGTTATTCTTTGGTACAAAATACTTTAGGAATATTTGATCCGGGAGGAAACCCAACGGCATGGCCTATTACAAGAAATGTAATCTGGGATTTGCACAGACCTGAAAACAAAGTGATTTCTGCAAATACAGAGGCTATTTTGGTAGCACCAAATGGAGGAGCACAGTCATTTTTAGCATTTTCTTCAATGAGAATTTTTGGTCCAAACTGGAATGATGCCAACTTAATTACTCCTGACGGAAAAACAGCTGCGCCTCGTTTTCCATTGACGGATAAAACCAATTATAATGCAAAGTATGATTATCAAAGAGCAATAGGGCGTGGTATTGGTACAATCAGCGGTTCTTATTACTCACAGCATCCTATGTGGGTTGTAAATGGTGTTGAAGATAAGGTCGATCTTAGACATAACAGTACTGTTGGTAACTGGGTAAATATGGAAGATCTTAAATATGCTCCGGGTGCTGGCGGAAGTGCAGCGTGGGCTGGTCAAAATTTTAGAATGAAAGATGCATCTGGCAAGTTGTTAGCGCAGGATTCTATTCGTGACTGGTTTGATTTCCCGCATTATAAAATCTTTTATCACGATGTTGTGGCCGAAGCTAATCCGGCAGCAAATGATTTTCAGGGAGCGACTGCAGGAGCAAGTGCGCATATGTATATCTATCGTTTAGCCGAAACTTATTTGTTACGTGCAGAAGCCCGTTTTTATCAAGGCAATGTTTCAGGTGCAGCTCAGGACGTAAATGCTGTAAGAACACGAGCAAAAGCTTCACAAATGTATACTACGGTAACTATTGGTGATATTTGTGCAGAAAGAGGAAGAGAACTTTATATGGAAGAATGGAGAAATGTAGAGTTAAAACGTATTTCGCACTGTCTGGCCTTGAGCGGAAAACCAGATGAATGGGGAAATACGTATAACAAAGACACTTGGGATAAACAAGCAGGAAAAGACGCATCTGGAGGAAGTTATTGGTGGCAGCGTATTGTTCATTATACACTTTATAACAAATATCCGGGAGGTATTTCTTTAAAACCAGGTGTAAAGTTTTATTCTATGGATAAACGCAACAATTACTGGCCTATTCCATTTAGACTTGCAATCGAGCCTAACATTAGAGGTCAGTTAAGCCAGAATTTTGGTTATGACGGATATAATGCAGGAGTAAAAGTTTGGGATAAATGGCAGGATGCTGTTGATGACGAAAGTAAAATTTAATTTTCTTTATTTAATTTTTAAAATACCAAAAAGGCGGCCAATTGGCCGCCTTTATTTATGGTATGAAAGATTTTTTAACTGATTTATTCTTCTGATTCTGTAAATTGGTAAAGTCCATATTATTAAATGCCATAAAAAAGTAAACCTGCAAATCGTAAGGACTTGCAGGTTTTATCTTGAGTAAGCAGAAGTAAAAGAATCGTTTTGCTGCGAATATAACAAACCAAAAAAGTGTGTTTATTCACGAATTGATGTTTTATCCTCAAGCGTCATTTTAGCTATTTCATCTTTTCTTTTAAAAGTAACGCCATTATGTTTTTTGATATACTCTAATAAATCAGAAGTAGTTTTAACCATTTGCGGTGTACCGCCAATTCGGTCGTGAAAACTGATAGAAAGCTGTCTTCGCTTAAATTCACTTTCTGCATAAAGCTGGTCAAATTCAGCCTTAACCTGATTAAAAAATTGATCTGAAGAAAAGTTTTTGCCTTCAATCAAAACAATTTCCTGTTGTTTCAAATAGAGCAGCAGCTTTAAAAATGGGTTCTAATCTTTCTTTTATAGGTGCATTGGTTCTCATTTTTGATGACCAGACCATAACCCAGGATTCTGCTAAATCATCTAAATCATTTGTTTGGGTTAATACTGCTATTGCTTTTCTGGCTGTAACTTCTATCATCGAATTGTGGTTTCTCAATTCATGTATCATTGAAAGCTGTAGATAACATTTACCGGAATAAATGTTTGAATGAATTGCCTGGCTTATCCTAAGGGCATCTTCGGCATATTGAAAAGCCTTTTCTAATGTTTTAGGATTGTTATAAGAAGCTTCATACCAGTCGCATACTTTTAATAAAATCTTGATTTTATCTACGTTTTCAGGTAAACTGTTTAGCAGTCTCTCAGCTTTTTTAACTTGCTGTTCGCTGTAAGGCGGTTCTTGATTTGTATTATGCTTTTGAACCGGCAGGTTTTTTTCTGCGGTTTCAACTTGTTTTCCATTTTTAACAGAGGCCCAGACATTTTGGTCCCCAATTGTAAGTATAACAAGGAGAAACAAAAGTGCTTTGGATTGGTTAGGAAACATCTTTCGTATGATTAAACTGGCTTTGGTTATACGAAGGTATTGATAATTACGTATGTAAGTCTAAAATTTCAGAAAATTGACTGCCAACGATATTTCGTTGGTAAATCTGGAATAGTAAACTCAGAAAAGTTTTTAATGCGGCAGGAATTTTTTTAGAATCTATTTCTTATCACTGACATAAAGCTTGTAAATGGTTTTAGGATTTTCAGCCTATTCAAATAGAATAAATATCAATATAAAACAAAAAGATGAACAGTGATGTTCATCTTTTTGTTTTATTACTGCCTTAAATAAGCTGAAATGGGTAAATCCACATTTCAAGCCAAAAAAGATATACCGTTCATGCGGCAGTGATTCAATTATTGGTTTATGGTATGTTTGAAATGAAATTATTTTATTTCAGTAATGAATTCGCTTTGCGGAGTTCTTACTTTTTTTAGGTTCACTAACCAATCGTTAGAAGCATCTCTGTAACCCAAAGGCAGTACTAATACACTTTTAAGACCAAGCTCGTTTAAACCTAATAATTTATCTACCTCGGCTGGGATAAAACCTTCCATTGGTGTAGCATCAACCTCTTGTTCTGCAGCTGCAGCAATAGCTAAACCAAACGAAATGTACGCTTGTTTTGCTGCATGATTGGCATGCCATTCCTGACCAAGATCTTTATACATTCCCCAAAGTCTTTCTTTATATTCATCCATAGCACTTGCCGGAATTCCTCTTTCAGCCGTTGTTCTTTCAAAAACTTCTGATATTTTTTCTAAAGAGTATCCATCCCATGCCGCAAAAACCAATACGTGAGAAGCATCCACAATTTGGCTTTGTTCAAAACCTACAGTTTTTATTTTTTCCTGTAATTCCTTATTCGTAATTACAAAAATTTTATATGGCTGTAAACCAGATGAAGAAGGAGCTAATCTTGCAGCTTCTAGTATATAATCGATTTTTTCCTGCGGTACAACTTGTCCGTTCATTTTTTTGGCTGCATAGCGCCATTTTAGAGCATCTAGTAATTTCATTTTCTGTATCAATTTTAATTCTATTCAAAAGTAAAGACTTTAAATATATTTTTATAATCTCAAGAGAAAATCTAATGTTAATATAAAGATAATCTTATCCAGCTGACAATCTTTAAATAGGAGCAGCCTTAGGTGAAGGCAGTTTTAGTTTCTTGAATAGGCATATTCGTGTCTCTTTATCCATTTAGTATCTCCAGAAAATAAAACGTCTTTGCGTATAGAAAATGCAGTCTTGCTGATTGTATAAGTTTGCTTGATTACGGCTTCCTTATTATCATTACCGTCTTTTCCTTGTTTTTGAGTAACAATTTGTATTTGACCATCGACGAGTTCCATTCTTGAGATTACCTCTTCTTTACCAATGTATTTTCCATCTTGTGAAATACTAATAATTTGGGTTGAGTTGGCACTTTTTTCTTTAGGGTAAGTATTAATGAACTCAAATTCATTAGAATTATTGATTCTTTTAACTTCAACATCTGCTGACATTGTATAGGGTTTTCCGGAAGAATAATCTAAGTAAGTCAAGCTTCCGTTCCAGCTGCCAGACAATTTTTGGAAGTCTTCAACAAGCTGCTGTGAATTTTTCTGAGCATTTGCAGAATATGTAACAAAGAGAACAATAGTTAATGCTGTAATAACGGTTATTTTTTTCATTCTAATTATTATTAAGTGATACATTACTTGATAGTATCAAAATTAAAGAGAAGAAAAAGAAATAAAATTGACTTTATGTAAGTTTTTTAGTATTTTTTTTTAACACGTAATAGTTTAATAATTGTATTTTTTTGTATTTTTATAAGGCAATAAATAAAAAATAAAGCTATGTCGAAACATTACTTTCTTTTATTTGTCTTGTTGACTTTATTTTCCATAACAGGAATAGCACAAACAAATTATAGTCTTCAAAAATCCCTCCAGACAGCAAAAAACAATAATCCCGTTCTCAAAAGCCAGCATTATGAAGTAGATATTGCTCAAAGTGATATTGTAACGGCGAAATTAAGACCCAATCTAATTTTTGGTTTTAACTATATTGGCATCGCGGCAGAAAAAAACTATGCGCCTAATACCGGTTTTTTTAATAGTGCTAATACGCAGACGAATTTACAATTAGGCAAAGTTTTTCAGCTTGCAGGAACACGCAAAAATAAAATTGATTTTGCCAGTCAAAACTCAGTTTTAACTCAAAAAAACTACAATGAAATAGAACGTAACCTTTTTCAGGATGTAGGTTTGAAATGGGTTGATGTGTGGGCTGCGCAAAAACAATTGGAAATAGTAAAAAAAGCAAGCAGTAACTTAGACAGCTTGGTGATTATAAATAAAGTACGTTTAAAAAATCAGGTAATTACAGAAACAGATTTAAACCGTACAACTCTGCTGGCAAATCAATATACATTAGAAATAAGAAAAGCAGAACAAAATTTAAAAAACGAATTAGTCAGTCTGAAATATTTACTGGGCGCTCAGGAAGAAATAAATATTGATTCTAGTGATGATTTTGTATTTGTTCTGCCTTCTAATTTAGAAGATTTTTTACAGGAAGCTTTAGACAAACGAACAGATGCTTTGGCTTCTAAATCAATTTTAGATGTTGCTAATACTAATATCAATCTTCAAAAATCATTAGCTTATCCGCAGCCTGAACTGGGATTAATTTACAATCCGCAAAACACAATTCCGTATGTAGGTTTGTATGGTACAATTGAGCTTCCTTTTTTTACAAGAAATCAGGGTGAAATAAAAAAGTCAAATTACTTAAAACAGCAGGCAGAACAAAACCTGATAGCTACACAAGGACTGATTAAGACAGAAATAACCAATGCATTTAATGCTTACCAGACTCAAAAAAGCAATCTTGAAAGTTTTAGCGCATTAGTATCCAGATCAGAAAGTATTTTAAAGAGTGTAAAATATTCTTATTTAAGAGGCGGTACTACCATTATTGATTTTCTGGAAGCACAGCGCAGCTGGCTCGATATACAACAGCAATATTATGATTCGATGCAGGAGTATAGAATTAGTTATATCAAACTGCTTTATGCTTCAGGGTTAATTAATCAAATAGCTCAATAATGATCTGCGATAATTATCGGGATTCATTAAAAAAACAAATACTATCTACTTATGAAACATTTATTAAAGTATAGCGGCATTATAGTATTGTTTCTTTATGCCTGCGGCGGCAAAGAAAACAAACCAAATCAGACAGTAAACAACATGCCTGAGGTAAAAAATAATGGAAAAACAATTGTATTTCCTACCGACAGCAGTGCCGTCTTTTTTGAAACAGAATCCATTGGAAATTCAATTCTTAATAATCAAATTACTGCTCCAGCCAAAGTTTCGGCAACGGTTATGAAATCACAGGAAGGAGCATCGCAGAATATTATATTATTCGAAAACCCTGATTTGGCTGCCAGTTATACACAGCTTATTCAGCACTTGGCTAATGTTAATCAAATCCAGAATAAAAACATTAAACAAAAACAAATAGAAGTGGACCGTGCTAAAGACTTACTGGCGCATGGTGCAGCAACAGGAAAAGATTTGCTGGAAGCACAGACAGCGTTATCTGTCGAACAAACTAATTTGGCCAATGAAAAAGCGGCTTTGATTGAGTTCGAAACAGACTTGAAAGCCGGAGGATTTGAACCCGAAGCACTTAAAAGAGCAAAAGCAGGAACATCATTTATTATTTGTGATATTCCGGAGAACCAAATAAGCAGAATCAAAAACGGAGACAACTGTACAGTGCAATTTACAGCATTTCCCAATGAAAAATTCTCTGGAAAAATTGATGCTATTGCCGATATGATTGATCAGTCTACCAGAATGGTTAAACTTCGAATAAGCCTAAATAATTCAAGCGGTAAATTTAAAGCAGGCATGTTTGCTGCGGTTTCTTTTGGCATAAGCGAAGGTGATAATATAAGCATCGATAAAAATTCATTGGTTACGGTTCAGGCAAAAAACTATGTTTTTGTAAAGAAAGGCAGTAAAGAATTTGAACGAACAGAAGTTACAATAGGAAATCAGATTGGAGACAGAATCGTTGTTTATAATGGTTTAACGAACGGTGATGCTATAGCTGTAAAAGGCGTTATGCAGTTAAAAGGACTCAGTTTTGGATATTAAAAACAAAAATGCTGTTTAAAAAAAGAGAGTGGAAATTGTATTTGTTAACACCTTAAAGAAAAAACAATGATTCAGGCACAAGTATATATAGATAAAGACGAGTTAAAAGGAACACAGCCTTTATACGAGTACATTTTAAGATTTTTGATTGAACACAAAATTAAGGGAGCAACAGTATTTTATGGCAAAATAGGGTATGGAGCCAGCCGCTATCTTAACAGACCGCATGATTTGTTCAGTTTTGATAAAATACCCTTATTGATCAATTTTATAGATGAGGATGAAAAGGTAAAATCTGTTTTAACAGCTTTGCGAAAAGTCTATAAAGGAGGTTTTATAGTTACGAATCAAGTAGAAAAATGGTAAACAGATGATTAAAAATTTACTCATATTCAGTCTTCGTAACCGATGGGTTATAATTGCAATCAACCTTGTTTTAATGGCAGTTGGTTTTTGGTGTTTTACTAAATTAAAAATAGAAGCATACCCGGATATTGCAGATACCAATGTAATTATTGTAGCGCAGTATGACGGAAGAGCCGCTGAGGAAGTAGAACAGCAGGTTACGGTTCCTATTGAACGTGCTTTGCAGAATACGCCAAATGTTTTAGACCGCAGAAGCAGAACTATTTTTGGTTTGTCTGTAGTTCAACTTACTTTTAAAGACGGTACAGATGATTATTTTGCGCGTCAGCAGGTAACAGAACGACTTACAGAAGCTGAATTGCCGGATGGAGTTACACCTTCATTGGCACCGCTTTCTACCGCCGTTGGCGAGATTTTCAGATATGTTGTAGAAGCACCGTCAAACTACAGCCAGGCAGAACTTAGAGATTTACAGGACTGGGTAATAAAACCTGCCTTGCTGCAAGTACCGGGAATTGCCGATGTAACTACTTTTGGCGGACCATTAAAGCAGTTTCATATTATTACTTCGCCGGAAAAGTTAAGAAAATACAATCTTACGCTTCAAAACGTAATGGATGCAGTAGATGCAAACAATCAAAATACAGGCGGAAATATAATTGAAAGAGGCGGACAAGGTTTTGCGGTGCGTGGTTTAGGAGCGATTAAGACAGAACGCGATATTCAAAACATTGTTCTTAAATCAGAAAATGGAATGCCCATTTTTGTTCGTGACGTGGCAACCGTAGAAATCACGCCTCCTCCGCCAAGCGGCGTTATGGGGTATACGGTTACTCAGGACAAAAAAGATGTAAGCAGTGGTGTTGAAGGTATTATTCTTTTAAGGCGATATGAAAACCCAAGCGAAGTTTTAAAATTGTTAAAAGAAAGAATGGCTGAGCTGCAGGAAAATGATTTACCTCAAGGCGTAAAACTGCGTCCTATGTACGACAGAACATTCCTGATTGATCATTCGCTTGAAACTGTTGCACATACCTTATTTGAAGGGATTTCGATTGTAATTATATTATTGATTTTGTTTCTAGGAAGTGTCCGAAGTGCATTGGTTGTAGCTTTAACGATTCCGTTTGCATTATTGTTTGCTTTTATTTTAATGCGGCTTACGGGTATTCCTGCCAATCTGCTTTCGCTTGGTGCAATAGATTTCGGAATTATTGTAGATGGCGCTTGTTTGATGGCAGAACATCTCATAAGGAAATACAGAACAGCTACACCAGAAGAAAAACAAGAAGGCATTGTGCAAATTACACTTCAGGCTGCTCAGGAAGTTGGAAGAGAGATTTTCTTCTCGGTAACAATTATTATATTGGCCTATATGCCAATACTTTTAATGACTCGGGTAGAGGGAAAATTGTTTTCTCCGATGGCTTTAACTTTGGCTTTTGCGGTTATCGGTTCAATGCTGGGAGCGCTTACCTTTATTCCTGTCCTCATTTCGTTTGTTTACAGAAAGGCAATGCTCGATGTAGATAAACCCATAAAAGAACACAAAAATGTGGTCTTGGACTATTTAACGAAATCATACGAAAAAACATTATCCGGATTTTTAAATAATTATAAAAAAACAACGATAATTGGTTTCTCGATAGTAGCAGTATTTATTTTATGCGGCTTAAAATTAGGAACCGAATTTTTACCAACATTAGATGAAGGATCGATCTTTTTAAGAGGAAATTTTCCAGCCGGAATTTCGATACAGGAAAATGCTAAATATGCTCCTAAAATCAGAAAAATAATCGCGAAGTATCCTCAAATATCTTACGTAATAACACAAACCGGACGTAATGATGATGGTACCGATCCGTTTCCTGCTAATAGAAATGAAATTTTAGTGGGATTAAAAGATTATAAACTCTGGAGCGATACTATTGCTAAGAAAGATTTGGTCGAAATAATTAAAAAAGATCTGCAGCAGCAGATTCCATCAGTACAATTTTCTTCAGGACAGCCTATTATTGATCAAGTTATGGAAATTGTAAACGGAAGTGCGGCAGACCTGGCAGTTTCAGTCGTAGGCGATGATTTGGAAATGATGAGAAAAAAAGCAGAAACAATTGCACAAATTGCCAAAAATACGCAAGGAGCTGAGAATGTTAATATTGAACAAGAAGGAGAGCAAGAACAACTGGCAATTGATATAAATAGGGAACAAGCGGCAAGATTCGGAATTAATGTGGCTGATATTCAAAATATGATCGAAGTAGCAATTGGCGGTAAAACAGTTTCAACCTTGTATGATGGAGCAAAACGTTATGATATTGTAGTTCGTTTTTTACCGCAGTACAGAAACTCTATTGATGCAATAAAAGCTATTTTAGTACCATCTTCAAATGGTGCATTAATACCAATGGATCAATTGGCAGACATACATTTTGTTGAAGGGCAGACTAATATTTATCGTTACGGCAGTAAACGCATGATTACTGTTAGAACCAATATCAGGGGAAGGGATCAGGGAAGTTTTGTAAAAGAATTACAAGCAAAAGTAGATAAAAATGTTACCGTGCCTAAAGGATACAGCATCATTTACGGAGGACAATATGAAAATCTGGAACGAGCAGGAAAACAATTAGCATTCACTATTCCATTAACAATTATTATGGTTTTTTTATTCCTGTTTATGCTGTATAAAAATTTTCAGCATACTATGATTACCATGAGTTGTATTTTGTTTGCTCTTGGTGGCGGTATTATGGCTTTACTTATTAGAGGTTATTACTTTAATGTTTCTGCAGGTGTTGGTTTTGTGAGCATTTTTGGAATTTCAGTAATGTCGGGAGTACTGCTTGTATCGGCTTTAAATAGAAAAACATTATTTAAGAATGATAATCTGCAGGAAAATGTACTAACGGCTTCAAAAGAGCAGTTAAGAGCCTTGTTGTCGATTCTGGTTGTGGCTATTGTTGGTCTTATACCTGCGGCTACATCTTCAGGAATTGGTTCAGATGTGCAGCGACCGCTTGCAACGGTAATTATAGGCGGATTGACTAGTACATTATTTTTTGCTCCAATACTGATTCCTCCTTTATATTTTTGGATGAACGAGAGAAAATGAAGATGAGTTATTGTTCAATTTAAAAATGAAAACGGTCATAATAAAAAACTGCTGAACTTATAGGGTTCAGCAGTTGTATTTTGTAATTCTGTAAAAACTATTGATTATTTTTTAACCATTCTAAACGTCTTTGATCCGGAAGGTGCGTAATTTTAAAATCTTCAAAAGTTGCCGTAAATCCTTTTCCATCTGGGCTGGCAGCCATCATCCCAACTTGTACTGTTTTAAATTCTGGAAAATACACAGTATTGGTCATTGTATAATTAACCCCGTCAATAGAATAAAAAATCTCTAAAGCGTCTAGTCGGCGTACGGCTTTCATCCAGACATTTTTAGGTTTTTCTTTTAAGCCCAAAACGCTCCATGAACTTTTATCGATAGTGTGAACAGTACTAATATTGTAAACTCCATCTACATATTCTACACCTGTTTTTACGTAATTGTTTTCATCTATGCGCAGCATAAGGCACACTTGATCGAATCTGGTTTTATAAACACCGCTCATTTTTACAACAACTTCAAATTCGCCGCTTCTCTCAGTGTATAAAAATGGTCCGTCGTAAACTGTAAATCCATAATGACTTTTGTTCCAATAATCAGATTGTGGTGTAACCTGCATAATAAGTTTATTGTCTTTTATTTCCCAGTCAGCAGGTTCATTGAGCCAGTTCATAGCGGTTAATTTTTGAGCATTTCCTTTTACAGTCATTATGCATATACATATTAAAACTAAATGAATTCTCTTCATGATTTCTTAAATTTGAATTTTATTAATAATTTACAAAGAATGTAATTTGAGTTTTTTATGGCAATAGTTATATATAACCATTTTTTAAATCACTCTAATCTCTTTCCATATAAATTAGCACAGTAACTAACGAATTGCAGTTATGGATCCTATTTCAAACTTAGAAGACAAATTTTCTTTTGAATAAATTGACAGTCCTGAAAAGCGTAATGCATCATTAAATGAGGCTTTAAAAATGATGGAAGTATATGTAAAATTAGATAATTCAGCAGCTGTGCTGTAATATTTAGCAAGCAATAAGAGCTATATATTTGCGGGTAATTTTGGACGTTTTTTGATATTTCTACGTCTGGATTTACAACAATTGATTCTATTTGGGAAGATGATATTAATAATCGTATTCATCCCGATTATCTTTTGACTTCTCGTGGAAAAGAAATTTTAATCATCAAAGGTGTAATTAGTAAAGAAATTGCTGTGAAACTCAATATCAGTAGTAATACTGTAAACAGACACAGACAAAATATTCTGTAAAAACTAAATGTAAATAATTCTATTGAAGCGGTTTCGAACAGCTTTGGGTTTGTTGTGATAAAGTCTTTTAGAATGTTCTTGTGTTTTTTATCAAATTTACTCTACCAGTCAAACTGTTAGATAATCTTTTTTTCCTGGATTAGCGGCAGAGTGACTGTAAATTCGGCACCATCATTTTCTTTTCCTGCAGCATTGATAGTTCCATAATGTCTTTCTGTTATTTTTCTGCATAGGGCAAGTCCCAGGCCGGTTCCTTCATAATCATCTTTGGAATGCAGTCTCTCAAAAGCATTGAATATACGATCTGCATAAATATCATCGAGTCCAATACCATTATCTTTAATGATTATCTGAACATGTTTTGTACCATTTTTATCTAAAATATTCGATGTTATTACAACTCTGGGCGGTTCATCTGCTTTGGAAAATTTTAAAGCATTGTGTATTAAATTATAAAATAACTGGTGTATTAATATTGGAGCTCCTTCTATTTCAGGAAGTTCACTTGTAATAAGAATAGCATTCTTTTCTTGTATAATAAGTTCTAGATCGATTTTTATATTTTCAACTATCTCATCCAGATTTATTTTCTGGACTGGCTGAATTGATTTGTTAAGAGTTGAATAGGCTAGTGTACCTTCTATTAATGTCTGCATTCTTTGGGCAGACTGATCCACTTTATCACTATATTTTTTTATATTTTCAATTCTTTCAGATTCAATTTCTTTTTTTAATAAACCATTAAAAGTTTTAATTTTTCTTACAGGCTCTTTTAAGTCATGAGTAACCATATTGGCGAAATGAATTAGATTCTCGTTTGACTTTCTAAGCTCTTTAGTGTTTTCCTTGATTTTTTCCTGAAGCTCTTTTTCAAACTGCCTCTGATCGCTGATATCCTGTATAATTCCAATGATGCTGGAAGCATTCCCATTTTGATCTTTTATAATTTTACCGTTGACTTTTACCCATTTTTCAGATTGATTATCATTTATAATCCTTGCTTCATACACTATTTTTCCTGTAATTAATGCGTCCTGATGTGCTTTTTCTCTTACTGGTAAATCTTCAGGATGCATTTTTTTTAGAAGCATTTCAGTATCTGACGCGTCATCAACTGACCATAATTCATTAAAATTTCCAGAAGTAACAGTTTCCTTAGTAATTAAATTTATTTCGTAAGTTCCCATTCCGGAAGATTCAACTGCTATGCGGAGTCTTTCGTCTGCACTTTGTATCTTCTGCTTTATGTTGTGCATGTCTGTTATATCGGTTCCATTTTTTAGCAGACCGTAAATTTTTCCATCTTTACCATAAAGAGGAGTAAAACTGTAGTTAAAATAATGGTGTGTTATTTTTCCATCAACTATTAAATCTATCAATTTATCCTTTGCATAAAATGGTATTCCTGTGTTTAATACTTCAAGAGCCTGCGTCATTATTTCGTGTCTGGGAGATTCAGGAATTACGTCAAAATAGTTTTTTCCGATTACCTCGTTTCCTTTTCCCCATACGGAAATCATTGCAGGATTAGCAAGCTCTATTTTAAGTTCGGGACCAATTAAAACAGCTATTGGAAGAGGTGTGTTGTCCACAATGTTTTTTAACAGCGATACATAATCATACATGGCGGATATTTTTTTGTTTACAAATTTAGAATCAAACAAAGTGTAGATGTTATATCAAGACTGGCTAATATTTCATAATTTCAATGAATAATTCAACTATATAATTTTCTTTTGTTGGGATTTAAGTACTCTATGATATTTGATACTAAAAATGCAGCCTTTTTAGTATTTGTCGAAAATCATAGACACCTTCAACTGACTTTTTTTGCAGAAAGTATATCAATTTCTATCTAAAAAATGGAAATAACATATTGGGTATTCATAAAAAATCTTTGTTAAAAGCCATTGGCAGCATCAAAATTTTGAGTTGCAGTATGTAGTAGAGCTTCCTTTTCATATACTGCGTTATAAAGCATCTTTTTTTGTCTTGCCAGTACTATAAGGTTATTTTGAGTATTCTTTAATTCATTGTTCTTTAATGTTCGCAGGAGTGCTTCCTGCTCTATTTCTTTTCTATCAAATACATGAAGTTCTTTAAGGGACTGATAGTATTCAAGAGAGGCAGTTTTAAGAGGTTCGCCTTTTGGAATACCTTGTGTAGAAAGCTTTTTGATATCGCCTATAAGGATATCAAACTCTTTACTCTGCTGATCCACGGCTGTTAAAGCTCCTTTAAAATCATCTTTTGCCAGACAATTAAGCTTTTTTTCTCCTGAACCTTTTTTTCCAAGAATAATTTCAAAAGCTCTGCGTTCTGATTGATTGATCGACTCCTTGAAATCAGCTGCATTTGAAGATTCACAGGAACTCATTGTTATAAACAAAAATGCTGTTATATAAATACCAAGCCTTCTCATAATAATGGTTTTATGGATGTTAATCTAATATTGAAAATTACTCCTTTAAAAAACTTCAAATTGACTGAAGCAGGAATCTAAATTTCACGAAATACTTTAGACACTAATTTACATATTATTGAAATCTTATGAAAAAAAATAATCTAAATTGTAAATCATTTTGTAAAAAACTCATTTTTCTTTGCAGCAAACTTTGGAGAAGTTGTAAAATGAGCCAATCTTATAAAATAAAAAAACCTGCAAATCTAAAGACTTGCAGGTTTCGTGGGGAGAGCAGGATTCGAACTTTATCGCTGAAGTCCTGTCTATACTAGGTTTTATAAATGTCTTTGCCCAAAGTGCACCGATTCTGCACCCAAATTCAAATTTTTTCTACTTCAATATTAAATCATTCACGAAATTTTAAATACTAACGAATTAACGGGAAATAATATTATCCTTTTTTTGTAGTACAAATATATTAAAAATATGTGATTCTAAACTCCTTTAATCAATCGTTTAAAAATCCCAAGTAACATTGATCTGAATTTTATGAAGTACGAAAGAAGTCTCATTTTAATGTCAAAATTTATAATGATTGATTTCTACAGTCAATCTTAACTTTTAGTTGCAAAAAAGGTATCCACTCAGTGGTATTAACTATCAAAAATAGCTGCTATAAGAATCTCATAGATAGAATATCAATAGTAATGAATATTATCATGAATCAAATGACTAGCGGTAACTTGTAATACTTGGCAAAATTTTGTATTTTTGAACAAAGTTGAATTTATGAAAAAGATAAGAAAACATATTGGTGCTAATAATAATTCACGAAGAAAAGTGTTTTTATCATCTAAGGAGGACACTGTTTTATTAGACTCTGCAAAAATTGCTTCATCTAAAGCTGTTAGAAGTTCAATAGCTTTGGGAATAACCTTTAAAGTTATACGTGATCATGAAATAATTGCAATTAATCCCGATAAGACGATAAAAGTAATAAGAAAAATATCAAAACCTACTATTGACATATCATCTTTAAAAAAAGGAATGATTTTAGAAAGAAAGTAGTATGTCTCAAACAAGATTAAGAATATTTGCAGGCCCAAACGGCTCAGGAAAAAGCACTCTGTTTGATTCTTTTTCAAAAAAATACAATTCGGGAGTGTTTCTTAACGCTGATTTAATTGAAAAAGAATTAGCAAGTAACGGATTTATTGATTTAACTGAATATAATTTAAATTTAACGCAAGCTGATTTAGACGAATTTTTAAAAACAGAAAGAGCAGTTTCGTTAATAAAAAAATCTATTGAAGATAATCATAAAATAGATTTTTCTTTAAAAGAAAATGTAATAGTTGATGTAGATAAGGAAACTCACAGTTATGAGGGCGCCCTAATAAGTGCTTTTTTAAGACATCATTTGCAGGAAAGCAGAATTGATTTTTGCTTTGAAACAGTAATGAGCCATCCTTCAAAAATTGAAGAGATAAAGGAAGCAAAACAAAAGGGCTATAAAACATATTTATATTTTATTTGTATTGATGATCCAGAAGTAAATGTTTCTCGAGTTGAAAATAGAGTAAGCAAAGGAGGACATAATGTTGCTCCAGAAAAAATTTCCAGTAGATATTATAATACATTGAGTAATCTGCTTCCCATGATTGAAAATGTGGATAAATGTTATCTATTTGATAATTCAAGTGAAGAATATAAATTGATTGCAAAAATTTCAGAAAATAAGTTATCATTGGAAATTGGACCTTCTGAACTCCCTAATTGGTTCATTGATTATGTACTTAAATATTACATATAAATAAAATTCGATAGCCGCGAAGTTTTTTACATTTTCCTTCTAATCGTATAACTGACATACAAACGAGCATAGTATGAAAAACTAATTGTGCCGACCGGCACAATTAGAAAATAAAAACGAAAGAAACTTTGAAGAAAATAATCTTCGGTGAATAATGCAATTTCCAGATCATGAAATTGTCGTGACATTGAAACGACAATTAATTAGTTCTTTCTTCTTAGCGGTATTACCCATCAGATTGTGCAAGTACCGCTTGCACAAATTGATAAGTATTGCCATATCAGTTTGCTAACCAAAATAATAAATACAGTTGAATGAGTATTTTTTAACGTACATGCTGCCAAAGATTGATGGGGTTAGATGTAATTGTTTTTTAGATTCTTCATTATAAGGTTATGGGAAATTTTGAAAATCAATCTATGCAGTTTTTTAGTGCATTGCTTATATAACATATATCTATTTCTCTCGACACTGTTGAGAGTTTTGTATTGCTCTAAGTATTTTAAGTTCAAATAGAAGAATAATTACTTACAATTTAATTTAAAGTTTGTATTAATAATATGATCTAAAAGTTAATATATATTCTAAATAAATTTTATTTATCTGAGTAAATTGTGTCTACACATACTTGTGATTTCCGTAGATAAAATTAAAATGGAGATAAACGCTGCCTAAGCTTTTAGTCGCAAAAAAGGTAGCAACTCCACGATTGGGATTGTGTGATACTGACACACGACCAATTCGGGATGATACCGCAATCGCCAGAAATGCAAAAGGAAATTCTCCAAATTGAGTTAGACAGCGTAGAACGAAACCTCGATGCGTTGCAATCGCGAGGAAAAGAGGTTACAAGAGGGATGCTTGCCGGAGTAATCAAGCGGAAAGAAAATCTCGAAGTAAAATTAAAAACCCTGCAACACGATATTGAAAACCGCAAAGATGATGTAGTGGACTTTAAGATGATGGGCATTGACCATTTGTTCGTAGATGAAAGCCACCAATTCAAAAATCTGATGTTCAACACAAGGCATACAAGGGTTGCGGGATTGGGAAACGTGGACGGAAGCCTAAAAGCAATGAACCTGCTCTTTGCAATCCGCACCATTCAGGAACGTATTAATGCAGATATGGGAGCAACCTTTCTTTCGGGTACAACTATCAGCAACTCATTAACCGAACTGTACCTGCTGTTCAAATACCTGCGACCAAGAGCAATGGAAAAACAAGGCATTCATTCTTTTGATGCGTGGGCAGCCATCTATGCAAGGAAAACGACCGATTATGAATTTTCGGTTGCCAATAACATTGTAGCAAAAGAACGCTTCCGCTACTTTATCAAGGTGCCGGAATTGGCTCAATTCTATTCTGAAATTACAGATTACAGAACGGCAAAAGATATAGGTATTGACCGACCGAATAAGAATGAGATATTGTATAATATTCCGCCCACTCCAGACCAGTCTGCATTTATTCAAAAATTGATGGATTTTGCAAAAACGGGAAATGCCGAGTTGCTCGGAAGACCACCGTTGTCGCAAAGCGAAGAAAAGGCGAAGATGCTCATCGCTACGGATTACGCCCGCAAAATGTCACTCGATATGCGGATGGTAAATGGAAAATATGAAGACCATCCCGATAGCAAAGCTTCGCATTGTGCTGCAACTATTGCTAAATATTACAACCAATACAATGCACAGAAAGGAACGCAGTTCGTTTTTTCCGATTTGGGAACTTACAAACCAAACGAATGGAATGTTTATTCAGAAATCAGACGCAAACTTGTGGAAGACCACGGCATCCCTGCACACGAAGTCCGTTTTATACAGGAAGCCAAAAATGACAAGCAGCGTAAGGAGCTTATCAAAGGAATGAACGAGGGTAAAATACGTGTGCTGTTCGGTTCTACAAGTATGTTGGGGACAGGTGTGAACGCACAAAAAAGAGCCGTTGCCGTTCATCATTTAGATACACCGTGGCGACCGAGCGACCTTGCCCAAAGGGACGGTCGGGCTGTTCGTAAAGGCAATGAGATTGCCAAGTTCTTTGCCGATAACAAAGTAGATGTGATCATCTATGCCGTAGAAAAATCATTGGATAGCTACAAGTTCAACCTGTTGTATAATAAACAGCTATTTATAGACCAATTAAAAAATAACAATCTCGGCAAACGAACGATTGACGAAGGCAGTATGGACGAAAAATCGGGAATGAATTTTTCGGAATATGTGGCTATCCTATCAGGAAATACCGACCTTTTGGATAAAGCCAAATTAGAAAAACAGATTGCCGGACTGGAAAGCGAAAAACAGGCGTTCAACCGTTCCAAGTTCAGTGCCAAATACAAGCTGCAAGACTTTACGGAATTGCTCGAAAGTGCACAATCCCGTTTTAACCGAATGACAACCGATTGGGGAAATTTAAAGCAACGCATACAAAAGCGTTCTGACGGTACTATTGCAAACCCTGTTCTGCTGGACGGCTTGCCGCTCAATGCGGATATAAAACAAATCGGTGCAAAGCTCAACCAGCTTGCGGACAAAGCCCGCACCGGGGGGCAGTATGAAGAAATCGGTACGTTGTACGGATTTACGCTGTTGGTAAAAACCGAAATGTCCGAAAAAGAGGGCGTGGATATTCGTGTAAACCGATTTTTGGTGCAGGGCGAGGGCAATATCAAATACACCTACAACAACGGTTTAATCGCTAAAGATGAAAAGCTGGCGGCTACGAACTTCCTTAATGCACTGGAGAAGTTGCCAGGCTATATACAGCAGGAGCAAAAGAAAATTGCGGAAATACAAAAGGATTTACCTGTTCTTCAGGAAGTGGTAAACGGTACGTGGTCTAAAGAAAGTCGATTGGGCGAACTCAAAACGGAACTGGCTGCCGTTGAACGAAAGATACAGTTGTCTATCACGCCTGACCCCAAAGAGGAACCTGCGGAACAAACCGAAAAACAAAAAGAAACTTCAAATATTTCGGAGAGTATTGTAAGGACAAAAGGTATTCATTTACCCCGTGGGGTTTTATAAGAAAGTCATTCCCTGTCACCCTGCTCGTCCATTTTCTTGAAAGCCCGTCACTCATGGAATTTTGTCCTATTGGTTTTCCTGTTCCGCAATTCAAGGTATGTAGGATAAAAGTCACCGCAGCAGCAGTTTCAATTTGGTTAGTACTGTTTTGAGCTTGGTAAATTTATAAAAAAATGAGCATCGCTTTAATCCTTATCTAATGCAGAATGTTATACCGGATATGTACCTTTCACTATCACATAAGGGTTGATTTTTTCATTCTTCTAAACAATTTATAAATTTCAAACCACAAAACTGAAACCGCCGCTACCGATAATGTCATCCCTAACTCCTGTAAGTCCAATCCGGTTACGTGAAAGAAATTTGTAGCAGGTGCAATATACAGTATGGCAAAAAGTAATACCAAAGTTAGACCGGTAATAACCGGGAAGAGGGGATTCTTATTCTTGAAGCTGTCAAACACACTGTAAGAGAAGGAACGGTTCACGAGGCTCAACAATATATTTGCGATAATCAGTGTGGTAAAAACCATTGCCCTTGTTTTTTCTTCGCTGCCACCATTCAGAACAGACCATTGATAGGCAAATAATACGCCTGCTGTGATTACTAACCCCTGTATGATACTGATGGCCAACTCACGCAAATTCAAAAAGGTATCGATCATTGCTCTGGGCGGTTGTTGCATCATATTTTTCTCCATCGGTTCGTTTTCATACACAATGGAGCAGGTAGGTCCCATCACCAATTCCAGAAAGATAACGTGTACAGGTGTAAATATCTGTGGAAATATCCAGCCCAAAAATAAAGGCAAAGATACCGTCAGTATAATTGGTATATGGATAGAAATGATGTACTGTATAGCTTTTTTGATATTGGCATAAATCCTTCTTCCGGCAGCAATACCTATAACTAATTTTTCAAGGTCGTCATTGGTTATCACCAAAGATGCGGCTGCTTTTGCAATTTCTGTTCCTTTGTTGCCCATTGCCACGCCTATATAAGCTGCTTTAAGAGCAGGGCCGTCATTTACACCATCGCCCAGCATCGCCACCACTTCACCTTTCTTTTTCAGTGCATTCACCACGCTAAGTTTAGCTTCGGGAAACATCCGGGTAAATAAAACGGTGCGTTCAGCCACCGGTATTAATGCTTCTTCCGAGTAAGCCGCCACATCGGTTCCGTTCAGGACTTCAGCGGTATTGACGATGCCTGCCTGGGAGGCGATGCTGCGTGTTGTATCAGCATTATCTCCCGTGATTACCTTCACCTTGATGCCTGCTTCATAAATATGACGGAATACTTCCCGTATCCCTTCCTTCGGAGGATCATAGAACACAACCAATCCCAAAAATTCAAATTCAAAATCCTGTTGTCTTTCCGGAAAATCATTGCCTTCAAAACCGGATTTGGCTACTCCCAACACCCGGTATCCCTGCTGCCCGAACTCCCTGATAAGGCCTCTGATTTTATCCTTTTCGGTATCCGAGAGCGTAGCGACAGCAAGAATAGCTTCGGGAGCTCCTTTGGCAGCTATAATTCTTTCTTTTTCTGAATTTCCGAAAAGATGCGTCATCATAGGTGGTTTACCTTCCAATGGATATTCGTGGAACATCTGGTAATCTTTTCTTACATCGTCTCTTTGTGTCTGTTCATACACCTGGTGAAGCGTTTTTTCCATCGGGTCAAACGGAACGGGTTCGCTACTCCACATCGCATAGTCTATCAATGCTGCCAGTTCGGGGTTGGCAAATTCTTTTTCATCAAAAGTTTTGTCAGATCGGTAATCATACAACTGTTTAAGCTGCATAGAGTTTTCGGTAATAGTACCTGTTTTATCGGTACAGATAACCGTGGTACTGCCTAACGTTTCTACGATACTGCTTCTTTTTATGATGATGCCCTCCCGCATCAGCTTCCAGGCACCCAAAGCCATAAACGTGGTGAATGCAACGGGAATTTCTTCGGGAAGGACAGACATCGCCATGGTAAGACCGTTCAACAGACTGTCAACAAGATTACCCGTCCGTATGAAACTGAACATCCAAACCATTAGAAAAATGAGGATACCGGCAACAGCCATCCATTTTACAAATTTCCGTATCTGAACCTGCAATGGTGAAATTTCTTCTTTTATCGTCAGGATAGATTCGCCGATCTTGCCGATTTGCGTTTGTTTTCCAATCTGTTCTACTTCAAAGACCGCCAATCCCGAAACGGCAATCGTTCCGCTAAAAATTTTATTATTCCCCGGATCACTGTTTTTGAATACAGAAAAACTCTCACCGGTTAATGATGCTTCATTGACTGAAAAGTCATTACTGTGGACAATCCGCCCGTCGGCATTGATGATCCTTCCTTCTTCCGTAATGCACAAATCGCCTATGACAATATCATGCGTAGCTATTTTGACCACTTCCGAATTTCTGATTACCGTGCTCAGCGGTTCATTCAGCTTTTCTAATTCCGCCAGTGCTTTTTTGCTGCGGTTGTCCTGATAAAAGGAAATAGCAGATACGGCAATAATGGCCAGAAACATAAACAGTGCTTCGCCATAATCGCCTACGATCACATAGATAATTGAAATAGCAAAGAGCAGGATTAGCATTGGCTCTTTCAATATGTTGATCAACATATCCAGCAGGGAATTTTTGCCAATTGCCTCCATCCGGTTGTAGCCATACCGCTCCCGGGAAACCTTTACCTCGTTTACCGTCAGCCCTTTTAGATGATTGGGTATATTATAAGTTGTCATATTTTTAAAATTATTGTTTATTAAATAGTATCGGCATTAAGAGCTATTCTTGATAACAGCTTTCACGAACGCAGAGAAAGTAAGTTGGTAAAACATTTAATATATTAATAGTTAAAATACAATAAGTATCTTTTATTGCAATTAAAATCAATTCTATTTTTCTTCTTGATCATCCATTCTCCGTAACAGTCCTTCTTTTAGAGTATCAATAAATTTGGTTCGGTTAGTTTTTCTATTGCGAAGTTCTAAAAAGGTATGGTAAAAATCTCCCAAATCAACATTGAATGTCTGCTCAAAATAAGTCGCAATTACTTTGATGTCTATGGTTCCATTACCAAAAACCCCTTGAGTGTGTAATGCGTAAATTAATTCAATCAGTGCTGTTTTACTTGCTGTCCACACTAACGTAGATTTGATTTTTTCCGCACTTTTCAGTGTGCTGTATCTAATATTATTAGAAAGATTATCCTCCAAATAAACCTGTATTAAGTCGTTCGCAATAATTTTGGCGACCTTATAGTCATGGGATGTTGAAAAACTATGATCAGATTCAAAATAGTAAGTATCCAAACTTAACTTAATATCATACTTCCCACGAACGAAATATTTGTGGTCAAGATAAGTGCTGTTGGTTCGATAATACTTATAGAATTCAAGATTATTATCAAAAAATCTTTTAAGATTAAATAACTCGTTGTTTAAATGTGTTTCAATTACCTTTTCACCACCATAGGGCTTTTTGGTTTCTATCTTGTAGATAGAATTATAATAAATTAGTTTAGAAAGTACATTAGGCTTCAAATGTTTGAAAAAATGGATTTCTTCCTCAATGTCTTTAAAACCACGTTTTAATACAACTTGTTTTAATTTAGCTATTTTGTCTATAGTTAAGCCAATAGCTTTTTCGCATAATGCTAAAGAGCCATTAAATTCGATAGATAACTCATTAATCTCGTCATCTAAATCTCTAATTATGTTTTTACAAAAATCGTTCATTTAAAAAGGTAGTATGATATGGCTATTCTTTAAAGGATTTTCCTTGCACTAAACCATAAATATTCAATAATAAAATTGTTTTGGATTCTCAAAAAGACTTTATCAAGCCTTCCAGGTATTCTATATTGGCTTTCTTTCCGGTTAACAGCCTATCTTTGCAATATGCTGTATAAAAACAGTGTTTGTTGAGAAAGTCCAATGACTTCTGTAATTTATCTGGAATTATGTGCCCTGATCGTTGTTCTGTTTCTTTCCATACAAGTTCATCCATTTGACGGAAATCTTTGGTTCCTAAATGGTACACATCCGAATCCCGTAAAATATCTTCGATTAAATTGGTTGGTTTTGTATTTGCCTCTGTTGCCATAATCGCTTTGTTTATTGCCAGTATAATACTGGCATCAATTTTCTGGCTACGTAAAAATTGTTCCATAATAAATGCTCCTCTTTTTTCATGGCCATCCATTGGCCCAAATAATTGACCGGTATCGTGGAACCATGCTGCCGCCAACAAAACAAATCTTTCCATATTTTTCAAACGATAGAAATCTGCCATTTCAGCTGCATTTTTAACAACAGCCTTTGTGTGTTCCAGATTATGATAGCATAGTTCAGCGGTAGTCTTTGAATCAAATAGGCTTACTACATACTCCGCTATTCTTTTTAAATAATTTTGCTTTGATATATCCATTGTATCAATATTTATTAAATTGACAATTACATTGGGATTAAAACCTAAATATTCTTTTGATTTTGCCGTTCATCATTGTTAGGAAATATTTACGCCAAATACATACCCAACAATTGCCGTTATTACCATTGCAATAGTCCCCCAGAAGCAAATTCTAACTATTGCGACCCCTATATTGGAGCCTCCTGTTTTGGCAGCAATAGCCCCCAAAATCATTAAGAAAATAATCGAAAAACCATATTGGTAATACACCATATTTTTTTCTGGAGCAAAAATGGAGACCATCATTGGCAACGCTGCTCCGGAAAGAAAAGAGAAAAACGATGCTACTGAAGCCTGAAAAGGTTTTGCTACAGTAATCTCGTTTATTCCTAATTCGTCTTTTGTATGTGCTTCCAGTGCATTGTGATCTGTAAGTTCTTTCGCCACGAGCATTGCTGTTTCTTTGCTTACACCTCTTTTTTCATAAATTTTTGCCAATTCGTGGAGTTCAATTTCAGGCATTTTTTCTAACTCTTTCTTCTCCCTGTTTATATCCGATTTTTCTGTATCAGCTTGTGAGCTTACAGAAACATATTCTCCTGCGGCCATCGACATTGCTCCTGCGATGGTTCCCGCCAAAGCCGCCAAAATTATAGCATGTCGGCTGGGATCTGCGGCAGCAACTCCGATTACAATACTTGTGGTGGAAAGCAATCCGTCATTAGCTCCTAAAACAGCAGCTCTTAACCAACCCACTCTGTTTACATAATGTTTTTCCAATTCCATTTTTATAATTATTTATATAGTTTATATTATTTTTATTCTCCACCTACCATCTTAGATACTATTCCTTTTTTATTTGTCAGTTCACCAATTACGATTCCGCCAAAATGCAATAAAATGAATATCGGAAACCAATAAATGGCCCACTTATGTACAGCTTCCATCGGTTCTTTCCATTGACCGTCCACCCATTTCAGGTAAAATCCTGTAACAATAGAAACGGCGATGAACAGATAAAAAATTATATAAATAAATCCTTGCATTCTTTCCTTTACTGATTGGGATTTCTTCAACGGATCAGGAAATTTAATTCCCTTTACAAGCATATAAATTATCCTTACTAGGAATGCCAGAAACATAATGTAGGCAGCATATTCATGCCATTCCCACATCGGTTTCTGAATGCTTTTTACGATAGGTATTATCTGTCCCTTTTCAAGTGAAATGTTGTGGCTTTGCATCTCGGTTTCAACCGTATCTATAATTGTTTTTTTGCTCATCCAGTACATCCGTAAAAATCCGGTAATAAATAAAATAGACATTAATAGTGCAACAGACCAGTGTAAAATCCGGTGAATTACTGTAAACTGATTTTTGTTTTCCATTTTCATATTTTAAAATGTTTTAATGATTGCTAATCCAAATTGTTTTGTTTGATAAGTGGGTAGTATAACCAGTGATGCCTGATTCTTTTTATTGGCAAACCATTTTGAAATGGTCGGAAACAACCAATACGCCACTTCTGTCGATAGAATGCCAATGCCTGCTCCGGCAATTACGTCGCCAACCCAATGTTTGTCATTAAAAATCCGGTAGATGCCTGTCATGGCAGCAATCGGATAGCCGGAAATACCCAACCAAAAATTGGTTTCATTATATTCCCTGAACATAAAATGTGCGGATGAAAAAGCCGTTGCTGTATGTCCGGAAGGGAAGGAAGTCTTACTGGAACCATCCGGACGTTCCTCGCCAACCAACTGTTTGGTGGGCAAAACCATTGCCGCTGATATGAGTTGGGAGGTTGCATATATGATTGTTCTGTCCTTAAAATTATGTTTTCCTTTTACCCCCGACAGATTGAGTCCATAGACTGCAATAGCAGGAGCATACTGCATGTAGTTGTCAATCTTAGCACCAGGCAAAATATGTTCCTTGCTCTCGTGACGGGTAGATTGGTTAAGTGTTTTCAAACCATCTGACATTAGACTTAAAACACCATAAGAAACCAAAATTGTGGGAATGATGAGCTTCTTAGTGGAAAACTGATAAGCAGGATTGGTTGTTTTAGACAAAATGCTGCTATCTGCTTCTATGTTTTGAGAAAAAAGCAAGGTTGGAAATAGAAGAAATATTAAGAAAACACGCTTCATTTTATTTAAACTTAAGGTTCAACGAAATGATATCACCCTTCATACCGGTTGTTTTTGTATAATGCCCATAGCGTATTTCAATCATATTGAATTTTGAGATTCCTAATAATCCGTTGGGAAGATTGAACCTGGCCCCCATACCAAAGAACTGGCTGTTAAATCCGGACAGATCATAATTGCTGGTATAAAACCCGTTGGATTCGTTATGTGTTTGGTAGGCACCGAAATACTTTACCGCTGTCTGGGTATAATACCTGTAGAAAGGACTGAGGGAAACAAAAGGGGATAATTTTACCGGTGTTTCTATATTGAAAGTATGTGAATTTATACCCCAATTATCTGTATAATAGCGGTAATAGGTTCGGATAATGAACCGGTCACCCAAGAAATAATTGGCACGGAAACCCAAAGGAAGCTTGAACCGGTTATCAGGAAGTTTTTCCTGATGTACACTTCCATCCGAAAAATGTACACGGTGAAACGGAAGGCTCAATAGTCCGTTTTGCTGAACGGCATCTACAAGAAATACGAGCTGTAAATTGGCATTGATAATCTGCGAATAAGAAAGTGATGCGGCAAAAGTATTCCGGCTATCAGTTCCATTATCTTCAGTTGTTCCATTGCGCAGTTCTACTGGAGCGATAAGTTTTACCTGATCGATATACGCATGAAGATTGGCTGTTAATTCTCCCATTTTATTGGTTGTTTTTTTGGAGAAACCAATATTTGCCCCAAAAGATTGATAGTCATATTCGGTGGAAGAAGACACACCTGCCATAAAACTGTTTCCCTTTTCTTCATTTTCTACCTGCCAGCTCAAGGAAGGATAAACTCGAATGTCCTGACTGGATGCTGAGGAATTGGCCTTGAGGTCTATCATATCCGAAGAGGCAGAAGTATAGTGGTCTATGCCCAATTCTGCCCCAAAAGTGTGTTTGCGTTTTTTCTTGTCATATCGGATGAGTTTCACATTGATTATATTGGAAATATCGGTCAGCTTTTCTGTTCCGATACCTCCCGTTACCGCAGAATTGTTCCCATCCTGTTTGTAATAACTGGACACTAAATTCACTTCATCAACTTTTAATTTTCCGACCGATGCAGAATCTGTTTTTATTTGCTGTGCCTGGATTTGATAAAAACTAAAAAGTCCTAATGCACTAATATATATTCTTTTCATTTTTCATTGTTTGGGTTACTGTTTCACTGATTTTAATTACATCCACAACCCCCGCCACTTTTTCCGGCATTGGCTCCGGAGGCTCCTTCACGGTAAGATTGAAAGTTAAGTTCAGTTTTTTCTATGGTACGGTTGCTCAATACCATTTCGGCATCGTTGAGTTTGTTTTTCTGATATTCTTTCACTGTGGTGCAGGAACCAAGCGATAATGTACCGATAGCACTTAGCAGGATTATTTTATTTGTTTTCATATTAAATTGATATTTTTTGAAGTGAATATTTTGTTTTTGTCATCTATGATGATGCATTCTATCTGATGGATTTGGTTTATCATTTCCAATCCTGCCTTAACACCCATGATACTGATAGGGGTAGCCATAGCATCTGCGATTTCTGCATTGGGGCAAATAACTGTTACACTTTTTATCCCGGTAATTGGCATTCCTGTTTTCGGATTGATGGTGTGCGAGTATTTTTTACCGCCAACCTTCACATATTTTTCATAGTTTCCCGAGGTGGCAATGGCAGTGTCCGTAAGGTTCAAATAAGAAAATGGCAGCCGGGCTTGGTCCGGGTTGGCAATGCCTATTGTCCAGGGTTTACCATCGGCCTGTGTACCCCATACTGTTAAGTCTCCTGAAGCATTGATGATACCTGAACCTACACCTTGTTTTTGCAAAACATTCTTGGCCATTTCTGCGGCATAGCCTTTTCCTATTCCACCGAAACCAATACGCATCCCTTTTTCTTTGAGATAGACGGTACTGTTCTCCCTGTTCAGGATTACATTTTGATAATTAATGAGATAAACCAGTTTTTTTGCCGTTTCGGCATCGGGCAGTCTGGTCATTGACCTATCAAAATTCCACAGACTTTTATCCACACCTCCGTAAGTGATGTCAAAAAAACCATTGGTAATACGGCTGATGCGGAGGCTTCTTTCTATCAGGTTAAAAACTTCTTCATCTACTTTTACCGCCTGTATTCCGGCATTGTTATTAATCAGGTTGGTCTGACTGTCCGTTTTAAAAGTGGTAAACAATTGCTCAATCCGTTTAATCTCCCCAATGGCGGAATCAATTTGTTGATAGGCTAAAACCTCATCTGCTCCCACTACCGTGATTTCAAAGGCATTGCCCATCAGCTTTTCGGTTTTGCGAAATTCCTTTGCTGTCATTTTTTTACTTTTTTGTATAGGGTTATGATTTCGTTTGTAAACCCATCAACACCTTCTTTCGGGAGGCCTTCCCAGGTTTTTATTATTTTTCCATCCGCATCCAGTAAAAGGGTAAAAGGGAAAGCGCCGCCGGGATTATATTTATCTGCCAAAGCTTCATTTTCCTTTATGGTTTGAGATAAGGGCTGGTTTTTCTTTTTTCTCGGAAAATCCGCATTTACATACACCAAAAGGCTGTCGGCCATTTGTTTGTAGGTTCCGTTTTCAAAAATGGTTTTGTGCATTTTGATGCAGGGTACACACCAATCTGAACCCGAAAAATTCAATAGAATCAATCGGTGCTGTTCTTTGGCTTGTTGTTTTGCGTTTTCTATCGCGGTCTGCCCAAATGCGTGGGACATCACCATCACATGGAGAATTAAGAGTATTTTTTTCATTGTTTTTAATTTTTATAAATGTTTTTTAACGATACTATTAGCGCTGAATTTTGCCGATAAAATATGCTGTCTAATGCTGCTTTTCTTTCATTCGTCCTTTTTTAAATCGTTCACTGGCTGTTTGATAACAGGCTATCGTTTGAGTAATTAAAAAACGATTGCTGGTATCTTTAACCTCTGACATGGTTTTACTCCGTTCATTCCAACGGAATTGTGTTACTCTTTTTTTATCATTCAGTTGTGTAAAAATGTTTCCTTTCAATAATCCAAGTGTTCTGTAGTTCCCAATAAATGCTCTTTCATCGCCAATTTTGGTTTGATTAATATCTTTGCCATAAAATGAAGACTGGTAATTCCAGTTTAAATATCCAAAAAGCGTTGGCATGAGGTCGATTTGAGAAACCAACCGGTCTATTTGTGTATTCTGATGATTCAGATTATAGATTATAGCCGGAATACGGTGCTTTTCAATGTTAATCTCCCATTTTCCGGCACTGCTTGCGCAATGGTCAGCTACAATTACGAAAACCGTATTTTTAAACCACGGTTTTGTTTTTGCCTGATTGATGAATTTGCCAAGTGCATAATCAGTATATTTTACAGCTCCGTCTCTATTTCCTTGTGGTAAATCTATTTTTCCGTTGGGGAAGGTGTAAGGTTTGTGGTTGGAAGAGGTCATTATAAACTGGAAAAACGGTTTATTCTGCTGAAACTCTGAATCGGCATTTTTGATGGATTGTTTGTAAATGTCCTCATCGCAAATACCCCAGGCATTTTCAAAGCTGACTTCGTTATCCTGAATAGGAAAACGCTGTGTATCAATATTATCAGATAGCGGATTCCCCCTGTCCCGATCAATAATATCAAAACCTTGTCCTCCGAAAAAAGTATTCATATTATCAAAATAACCATCTCCGCCATAAATGAAATTTAGCTGATACCCTTTTTCTTTTAACACCGTACCGATAGAAAAAATGTTTTTATTATTTGGTCTTCTTACAATACTGTTTCCGGGTGTTGGCGGAACGGACAGTGTTAAGGCTTCCATTCCTCGAACGGTACGTGTTCCGGTTGCATACATATTTTTAAAAAATATGCTTTCATTTGCCAATGAATCATAATTTGGCGTGATATTTTTTTTATTACCAAAAGCAGACAGGAATTCAGCACTAAAACTTTCTATGGTAACCAAAATAATATTCGGATATTGAACCGGTTGCCAGTTCCCATTGGTAATTCTCGAAATGGCGTCAAAATCCGTTGAAACATATCCTTGGTTTTCTTGCACCAATTCTTTTTTTAGAATAGTGTATGCGGAGTGTTGTGGCAGGGTCAGATAAAAAGTATCATAATCTAATTCATTAGACCTGAATGCAGCAAAAAAGGAAAAAATACCATTTTTGCTAAGCTCATTTACAGTTGTGTTTTTACTGAACTCCGCATTTTTATTGGTCAGGAAAACCCCCAAAAGGACGGTCGTTGCCAATAAGGCTGATGATGCCACCAACCTTTTTTTAAAAGGCATTTTATAAGTGAAAACAGCCTGGAAAATTTTCTTTTTATTTAGTAAAAATAAGGTTAATACTACTAACAAAAGCAATCCCCCAATCAATAACGGCAAAGGATAGGATTCTTTAATATTTTCTATAACTTCATACGTATAAATGAGATAATCTACTGCAATAAAATTAAATCGTGACCCAAATTCATCCCAAAACGGGAACTCTGCAATAGAACTGAAATAGGTAATAAACAGCGTTACGATCAGTATGAAAAAAGTAAGGATTTTATCCGCTATCGAACCAATAAAACGGGTAGGGAAAAACAGCAGATAAACATTATAGAAAGTGATAATAAATAAAGCAACCGTGATATCGTAACATAAGCCTATTGCGAATGTGCATAGCATATTATATACATGTCCGTCAAGATTATGAAAAGAAATAATGCTAAGTGTAAGCCTTATCAAAAAAGACGTAATAATGTAAATAATTATTGTTGAAAGCAGCAATCCATATCTGCTTAAAAATATTTTTTTCATAATTGAATTAGAATTAACCATGGAACAAATAGGGATAATAGATAATAGAAGCACACACTATGGAAACCAGTACCATGAAGGCTGAAGCTCCCGCAGAGATGTCTTTGATAAAACCTATTTTCGGGTGATAATCAGGATGGATGAAATCGCATAATTTTTCTACCGCTGTATTTAACGCCTCCACCGCTAGAATCGCTCCGATAGCAGCTAATTGAAACATCCATTCATAACGGTTGATACCAAAATAAAATCCTATCACAATGAAAACGGAGCAAAGAAAAAATTGAGCCTTCGCAGCATCTTCGGTTGTGAGTAAATACCAAGCTCCTTTTAATGTAAAAACCAAGCTTTTTGCTCTGCCCACTAAAAAATTGTCTTTACTCTTCATCTTCCGTATTTTTTAGTTTCATTAAGAGCGTATAGGCATTTTTGGAAACGATGTTTTTATCTGTAAAATCTGCATCATTTACAATCTGGACAAAGCCGTTTTCTTTCCCGCCTACAGTTATGGGCAGCATTTTATAGGTTTGTCTGGCGGTTTGCACAAACACATAATCCTTTCCCTCAAAATTCACGATGCTTTCTTCCGGAACGGCATGAGCGAACGAGATTTTGGTTTCTATTTCGGCATTCATGTACATGCCCGGCAACAGGCTTTTGTTATAGGGGTCAAAATGACAATGCACTTCCGAAATACCATCGCTGCTGATGTCTTTGCTGATAAGGATGATTTCCCCTTCGTATTTTTTGCCGGGTTCTGCATTGGAATAGGCCATTAGTTTTTGCCCGATTTTTAGTTTATCTATGTCGTTTTCATAAACTTTCAAATTGAGGTGCAAATCGTTGGGATTGACTAATTCAAATAATATGTCTGAAGGATTTACATATTTCCCGATGTTCACATTTACCTTGCTTACAAAGCCATTGATCGTGCTGTAAACCGGAATGGTTTTAGTGATTTTATTCGCATTCAGGCTATTGGGATTGATGTTGACAAGGCGTAATTGCTGTGCCAGGGCATTCATCATAATCTGCTGGTTACTCACTTCTGCCTGTGCCGTCTGCATTACCTTATCGCTGCTGGCCTGGCTTTGGTTGAGGTCTTTTTGTCGCTGGTAATCCAGCTGCGCAAAGTGCAGTTTTGATTTGGCCTGCAAATAGTCCTGTTGCAGTTTTATATACTGCGGGTCTTCCATCACGGCAATAGTTTCCCCTTTGCGCACATACATTCCGGGCAGTAAGCGGGTGCTCTTCAAAAAACCGCCCAAAGGCACACTTACCGAAATCAGGTTTTGCGGCGGCACGTCAATTTTTCCGTTTAATTTTAAAACAGCAGCAATATTTTTTTCTGAAAGGCGTACCGTTTCAACAGCCGCATTTTTTAATTGGGCATCCGTTAATACTACGGTATTGCTTTCATTTACAACAGTTTGTTTAACATCTTCTTTAGGCTTGTTTTGGCATTGAACCAGCAACAATATTCCCAGAACGGGGAGCAGTATTTTCAGCTTGCCCCGGTTTTTATTTTTTATATCGAATGAATACATTGTCATAAGAATTTAATTGAGATAATTGATTTGTATAATAGTATCGTTCAGCATTTTGACAGCATCAGCGTAATTACTTTGAATACTGATGGCTTGATTTATGAGCATTACAAAGTCCAGGTAATTGATTTCCCCGTTGGTGAACTGCTTTTGTATTGTTTCGGTAACGACTGCCGCATTTTTTAGCCCTTCACTTTCATAATAGTTTACAATTTCCAAATTGCGCTGATAGTTTTCCGAGAGTTGTTTATACCGGTTCTGCAAATAAGCACTTGTAGCCTGCAATTGGTTTTCGGTAATACTTTCCGTGATTTTGGAAGCATTGATTCTCGCTCTTTGCGACTGCGAAAAAACAGGAATGGAAAAACCAACCTGTACAGAATGGAATTGAGGGGAAGCGTTGTATAACTTATCATCGGCTCCGGTTCCCTTGAAACTGTTGAGATTGTAACCAATCATCAAACCGGGCAGCAACTTGGATTTTTCTACTTTGGTTTGGCTCGCTGCAATATTTTTCTGCTGTTCCAAAACCTGTATAACAGGATTTTTGCTGGTTTCATCCACCTGTAGCGGAATTATTTTTTCAGGGGATTCCACTTTATAGACCGTATCCGAATTTAACAACCATTGCCACTGCAACTTCGCTGTTTCTAATTCTCGCTGCACCTGTTTCAACTGGATATTGATAGCAGCCTTTTGATTCTGTGCAGTGATTTTTTCCAAAATATTGCTTTCTCCTTTTTGCAGGCGCAACAAGGATTTGGCATAAAAATCAGCGTATAAGGAATCTGCTTTTAGTAGCAGCCTTTCCTTTTCCTGCCAGAACAGGATGGCATAAAAAGTTTGGGTAACGGCTTTTTTTAATTCAAATTCTTTCAACGAAACATTCAGCAAACTGTATTTCCATTCCTGTGTAAACAATTCTTTCTGCCTTTTATAAACCGTTGGAAATGCGATATTCTGTGAAATTCCGAACTTGGTATCGTTGTATGCACTGTTGATCTGACCGTAATCAGCCGTGATACCGGTCTGCGGAATATCAGCCGAAGTTTTGATTATGGCCTTGGCATAATCTGCTTTTAGTTTTTCAGTTCTTAAATTTTGATTATTTTGAACAGCCAATGCAATAGCCCTGTCTAAAGTGATTTTTTCCTGTGCTTTAACAGAACCCATTCCCATTAAAGAAATCCCTGAAACGATCAATAATGTGATTGCTTTTTTCTTGAATGGATTCATTGTAAAACCTTTTTCAAATGCGATGAACAATAAAGGAAGAACGAATAATGTGAGTAAAGTAGCCCCCATCAGTCCACCAATAACTACTGTTGCCAGCGGACGTTGTACCTCTGCACCTGCACCATTGCTCAGCGCCATTGGAATAAAACCCAATGAAGCCACAAATGCGGTCATCAGCACGGGGCGCAAACGGGATTCTGTTCCGTCTACCACGATGCGGACAATGTTTTTGATTCCTGATTTTTTTAAACGGTTGAATTCGGCGACCAAAACAATTCCATTTAAAACAGCCACGCCGAACAGTGCAATGAAACCTATACCGGCACTTATGCTAAAAGGCATTCCCCGAAGCGCTAAAAAGAAAATTCCGCCAATGGTGGATAATGGGATTGCGGTATAAATCAATAAACTTTCCTTCACCGATTTAAAAGCAAAAAATAAGAGAATGAATATCAAAGCCAATGAGATAGGCACCGCAACCATCAAACGGCTTTTTGCCTGGTTCAGATTCTCGAACGAACCGCCATAAGTAATAGAATACCCGGCCGGAAGCTTGATTTGCGCATTCACTTTGGCTTGCAATTCCTGAACAATACTTTGCACATCCCGGCCTTTTATGTTGAAGCCGACAATAATCCTGCGTTGTGTATTCTCCCGCTGAATTTGATTGGGACCATCTTTGATCTGCACTTCTGCCAACTGTGAAAGTGGAATCTGATTGCCAGAAGGTATAGGAATCAATAAATTCTGTACGTCTTCCAGATTCTTCCGCACGTCGGCATTTAGTTTTACAACCATATCAAAACGTTTTTCGCCTTCGAAAACCAAACCGGTGCTTTGTCCGGCAAATGCTGTATTGACCACCTTGTTGATGCCGGCTACAGACAAATGGTATTGGGCAATCATTGGGCGGTTATAGGTAATAATAACCTGAGGCATTCCGGTTATAGGTTCTACATAAAGGTTTTGTACGCCATCAACCGTATTGATTATTTTGCCTAATTTGTCAGCCGTCGCTGCCAGGGAATCCAAATCATCCCCAAAAATTTTCAGTACCACATCCTGTCTTGCACCCGTCATCAGTTCATTGAACCGCATATTTACTGGATATTGAAAACCTGCGGTAATTCCCGGTACATCTTCCAAGGCCTTGCTCATTTTCTCGGATAGTTCCGGAAAAGTTTTGGCAGATGTCCATTCGCTTTTGTCTTTCAGAATCACCATCATATCGCTGGCGTCCATCGGCATCGGGTCTGTGGGTACCTCGCCGCTACCTATTTTGGTTACTACTTTTATCACTTCAGGAAAGCGTGTTTTTAGGATGTGAGCAGCCTTTTGGGTACTTGCAATGGTCGTATTAAGGTTACTTCCCGTTAAGACCCTGGTATCCACTGCAAAATCGCCTTCTTCCAAAGAGGGGATAAACTCGCCTCCCAATCTCGACATCACGAAAATGGCCACAATAAATAAAACCGAAACAACAGCAATAATGCGTTTGGGGATGCGGATGGCTTTTAACAAAAATTTTTGGTAGAAGGCTTCTACACGACGCATAACCCTGTCTGAAAGATTGTGTTTATGGCTGATTTTCCTGCTCAGTACCCAGGAACTCATCATTGGGATATAGGTAAGCGATAATAAAAATGCGCCCAATAAAGCAAAGGCTACGGTCTGTGCCATCGGTCGGAACATTTTGCCTTCTATACCTTGCAAACTTAGGATGGGAAGGTAAACGATCAGAATGATGATCTGCCCGAATACAGCACTGTTCATCATTTTTCCCGCAGAACCAATTACCGTATTATTCATTTCCTTTTTGGATAAATTGGTCATTTGCTGAAATCTGGCGTTATGCGACAGTTGGTGCATCACCGATTCCACAATGATGACTGCACCGTCTATAATCAGTCCGAAATCCAAGGCTCCAAGGCTCATCAGGTTGCCGCTTACCCCAAACAAATTCATCATACAGATGGCAAAAAGCATGGCCAGTGGAATAACCGAAGCAACCAACAATCCCGCCCTGAAATTCCCAAGGAACAAAACCAAAACGAGCACTACAATCAGTGCGCCTTCCATCAGGTTTTTTTCGACTGTACTGATGGCATTATTGACCATTTTGGTACGATCCAGGAAAGGCTCAACAACTACGCCTTCGGGTAGGGTTTTCTGTATTTGCGCTACTTTAGCTTTTACATTCTTGATGACTTCGCTGCTGTTTGCACCTTTCAGCATCATCACTACGGCACCCGAAACTTCGCCCTGATCGTTGTAAGTCATAGCCCCATAACGAGTGGCATAACCCATTTTCACGTTTGCCACATCACGGATAAACAAAGGTGTTTCGTTGTTTTTATTGGCAATGGAAATATTGCCGATATCTTCCAGGCTGCCTATCAGGCCTTCGCTGCGGACATATAAAACGGTAGGCCCTTTTTCGATATATGCACCACCGGTATTTTGATTGTTTTCTTCCAAAGCCAAAAAAATATCGTTGATGCTAATCCCGTAGGCATTGAGTTTGTCAGGGTTTACTGCAATTTCATATTGCTTGAGTTTGCCACCGAAACTACTCACTTCAGCAACCCCCTTTACGCTTAATAACTGCCTGCGCACAATCCAGTCCTGAATGGTACGCAGTTCGGCGATGTCATATTTTTGTTCGTAACCTTTTTTGGGACGGACTACATATTGATATATTTCGCCCAAGCCGGTAGAAATTGGTCCTAATGCCGGTGTGCCGATCCCCTGGGGGATTTGACTTTGCACTTGCTGCAAACGTTCAGCCACCTGTTGTCTTGCCCAATAAACATCTATATCATCATCAAAAACAATGGTAACGAGCGAGAGTCCAAAACGGGAAAAGCTGCGTATTTCTTTGGTGCCGGAAATGTTGCCCGTTGCTTGTTCTATGGGGAAGGTAACCAGGCGTTCTATATCCGTCGCACCAAAAGAAGGTGCTATCGTGATGACCTGTACCTGGTTATTGGTGATGTCGGGCACAGCATCAATTGGTAATTTTGTGGTTTGGTAGGTGCCAATTCCAATGAGCGCAATGACCAAAAGCCCTATGATGAGTTTATTCCTTACGGAAAACTCAATGATTTTAGTAAGCATAGTTTTACTTGTTAATCAAATTATTATTCAATACAATTACAAATAGATACAGCAGTATTTATCGTAAATAAAATAACAGGATTAACCAATTGACAATCACATTCTATGAAGCTCCGGTTTTATGGAGATAGAAATGAACAATAATGATATAACACTTTCATGTAGGAAATTAGTGCATAACAAAATCACACCTCAACAATTTTTCAGGCAGACTATACAGAATACCCTAAAAATTGAGTTGAAGATGAAATTCTATACAATCATGCCCTAAGAAAAGTCCATGCAATATGCAGATTATCACAAAAAACAATGTGGCAATGTTTTTTTAACTTTGGAGGGAATCGAAAAAGAAATAAAATATTTTTCCCCAAAGTATAACACAAACCTGCATTCAATAGAATGTGTTAATACTGCATAGCAAACCTTCCTTTATGCAAAGTGCAAAAAGAATTTACGAAAAGTCAATTGGTTAAAAAAGAATTAACAAGATCTTGGAGGCTGCCAAATAGAAGAAAGAAACTGGTTGGAGATAAACGCATCGTCAAAAGAAACTACCTTAGACGATTCTCGTATGTCAATTTTATGAATTGATTCAAAAAAAAGCGGTTGGGGATATACGAAGCAAAAGCTTAATACGTCTCCGTGCATAATGAAAGGTAGTTTTTGATCCTGATCATAGTCATCATCGTGAGGATGATTTTCAAGGTGGTTGCCTTCGTAGTGAAGTACCAGAAACTCCATGACGGAAATTTGAGGATTTTTTTCTTTATGCTCGAAATAATGCTCTACCAGCATAGGAAACTTCAACAACTGACCTAACTCTGTTGTTGAAATAAGATATGTAGATATAAAAAATATTGCGAGCACTTTTTTCATACTCACAAAGTTACTAAAAACTACATTTAATCCCACATTTCACCGTAATTTATACTGTATCCAGATAAACTGTTGCAGAATTTAGATATTCAGACACTTTTTTATTACTTACCGTGAAAGCAAATGCAGTAAGTTTGGATCATTCTTGATACGCTCCATTTCGCTTTCAATAATATTTACAATATCTATTTTTATCTGACGGTAATTGCTTTCGATTTCCTGTTTCATTTTATCCTCTCCCTGCTCACAGATTCTAATCATCGATATCCAGTGTGCAGTAATCATCTCAATAGAAATTTTACACCAAAATCACTTAATGAGGTTTGGGTGTCTGATATAACCTATATAAGAACAGCTGCCGGCTGGTTATATCTTACTACTATTATTGATTTATATGACAGGCAGGTTATAGGATGGTCATTAAGCACACGAATGTATACCGATCAAACGATTATTCCAGCTTGGAAAATGGCAGTATCAAAAAGAGAAATAACAGAATCTTTACTTTTTCATTCAGATAGAGGAATACAATATGCTTCGATAGAATTCAGAAAATTGATTAATAAAAATACTTTAATCACTCAAAGTATGAGTAGAAAAGCTAATTGTTGGGATAATGCTGTAGCTGAAAGTTTTTTCAAGACCCTTAAAGCAGAACTTATCTATCAGCATAAATTCACAACCATTGAAGAAGCTAAATTAGCAGTCTTTGAATATATAGAAGTATGGTATAATAGAAAACGTCTGCATTCTTCTTTGGGATATAAAACACCTAAAGAAATGGAACTAGAATTTTATAAAATAGAAAGTGTAGCATAGGTCTTAGAAAATTTGTCCGACTTTTTGTTGCAAGTCCATCAGATAAAACGACAATATTGACCGACTGATGAAATCTAAAATTTAGATTACTCCGCGCTGTGCGAAGCCTGTTCAACCGGAGCGGTTTTTTACTAAAAAAAATATTTTCCATTAAACAGTATCATTTCAGATTACTCTTAAATTCCTATTTGATTCACTTTCAGAATGAACCTGATAGTTATGATCAGGAATTGGATGGCTAAGAATTTTGATTTTGATGAGATTATCTGTCTCAATCAATATTTTACCTGATAGAAAACAAAATTGTTTGTTTTCTTCAAAGTAGTTAGTTCCAGTCTTTTTTTGTCTATTATCAGATATCACCGTTGGATAGTTTGATATTTAGTAGACCATCTGCGTCATTACAAATTACAGGTATGTTATTTCTTAATTTTTAAACGCAACCGTAACAGAATCACGATCTGGGGTAATTGCAACAGTTCTGCCCAAAATCAGAGCCTGATTGTCTGGCTGATGCCCGCAGGGAAAATCAAAATAGACAGGATAATCAAATTCCCGTACCGCCTCGAGCACTATTTCGTAATAGGTTTTGCCATAGGGCAGATCATCTTCTTTAATATTGGTCATGGCTCCTACCAAAATGGCCTTTAGATCTGCTAATTTATTGTTTCTTTTCAGTGCAGTCAGCGCTTTGTCTATATGATATAAATATTCGTCAAGATCTTCAAAAAACAATATTTTTCCAGCGGTATTTATATCCGAAACCGACCCGTTTAAAGCAAATAAAAGAGATAAATTTCCGCCTACCAAAATTCCTTCTACAGTATTTCCGCTAAATTTATTTTTGTTGCTTTTAGCCATCTTATATGCCAGCGATTCTCCAAACAAAGCAGATTTTATCGATGCCACAGATTCCGGAGTTGCTCTTGGCATACCTTGAAGCATAACAGCATGAATCGTTTCAATTTCCAATGCATGAATGTGGCTGTGTAGAACCGTAATGTCGCTATATCCCACGATCCATTTTGGGTTTTTCTTAAAATTGGTAAAATCGAGCTGGTCAATAATTTTTATAGTTCTATAACCTCCTCTGGTAAAAATGATGGCTTTTATGGTGTCGTCATCAAGCATTTTTTGCAGATCTTCAGCTCTTTCCTGATCGGTCCCTGCAAAATAGCCATAAACATTATACGCGTTTTTGCCAATAACAGGCTCCAAGTTCCAGCTTTTTAAAATTTTAAGGCCTTCTTCTATTTCTGGTGCGCTAACAGTTCTTGCCGGACTTAAAATTCCGACTTTATCTCCTGATTGCAGGTATGGTGGGGTAATCATTTTTGTTTTTTTGCTGCCGCTAAATTAATATTTTTTTAGTAGCAGAATGGGGAAATTGGTCAGTAAGGGAATGTTCGTACTGCATAATTTGACTTTTTATAGGTCAGTCAATTCCAATTCATCCAAAGTTCCTTCTACAGATTTTAGTTTTGCCAGTTTTGTCCGGTTATTTTTAATTTTATCATTTATTTGTGCGACATCTATTTTTGATATTTCAATTTTTTCACCATTAAGAATTAAGCTCAATACCTGAGTAATAGGTTAGTTAACCACTATTTCCAAATATGAACAAAATACGAACCTTAATTATTGAAGACGAGCCAGCAATAAGTAAAGAACTGCAGTGGTTAGTTTCGCAACAAGAATCTTTAAAATTAGCAGCAAAGACAGGCTCAGTAGCAGAGTCGTTGCAAATTATAAAAAATACAGAACTTGATTTGATTTTGATGGATATTTAGCTGACAGATGGTACGGCTTTCGATATATTGAATCAATTAGAGCAGGTTTCGTGTCCTATCATTTTTATTACAGCTTATAATCATTTTGCTATAAAAGCGATCAAGTATGGCGCATTGGATTATCTTCTAAAACCGGTTGACAGCGATGAATTTGCAGCAGCCATACAAAAAGTTAAGAAAGTCAAACAGACTGATTATCTAACCCAGATTGATGTTTTGAAAGCATACAGTGCTGAATTTCTGGGGACTTACTGTCGGCCGGCATTAATGGGGCTGCATTGAGCAGATCAAAGCGGCGCTGTTATAATTAAGCTGCGGCAGTCTTGATTTTGAGAATGCTTCTTCAAACAGATGCTTATTATTTGAATGTTTTTTTTTTTTTGATTTAAATCAAGTTTTAGAAAGATATTAATCAGTTAAATATATTCGAACTCTCTATACTTTTGCCATTTGTTAAATTATTCTATTTAGTAAGGAAAATTAAGCCAACTGCAGCAAATGCAAAAGTATTTATAAAATGATTTTTGAACATCTCAAGCAAAACAAATCTATTGATGATAATGAGTTTAACGAACTGTACCCTATTAGGATAAAGAAGCTGGCCCCCCGTCACTGGACCCCTGTAAAAATAGCCAGAAAAGCAGCTGATTTTTTAGTGGACAAACCTGATAAAAAAGTATTGGATATAGGCTCGGGGGCTGGAAAATTCTGCCTTGTGGGGGCAGCTTTAACGAATGGAATTTTTTATGGGGTGGAGCAAAGGAAATCGCTTATAAAATTATCGCGGAAAATAGCCAAAAAATATAAGATTGATAATGCAGAATTCATACACTCAAATATTATGGAGATATCTTTTTTGGATTATGAAGCTTTCTATTTTTTTAATTCATTTCAGGAAAATATAGATCTGACAGCCCGTATTGACAAATCAAGTGCTCCAAGTGGGGAACTATATCATCTATATACCGGTTATCTTAAAGACCAGCTGTATAAAACTCCCATTGGCACAAAACTGGTCACCTACTGGAGCAATTGCAGAGAGGTTCCAAAAAGTTTCTGCTTAGAAGCTATTTCGCACAGCGGGGTATTAATCTTCTGGAGAAAAACGGCTTAGATTGGAGCATTAAATATATAAACATTACTCAATAAAATTAATTAAAATATGGACAGTGAAGAATATATCAATTTAGAATATGTTCTGAGAAGTCTTTAAAGTTTATTTCTAAATAAAATAAAATGAAATTAGAGGAATTGCTAAAAAAGAGAAGCGGAAATGTATGCGAATTAAGTGGTATCAACAAAAATCTAATTGCCTATGAAGTTCCACCGGCTCAAAATAAAGGGGCAGACGGTTGGATTTTAATCAATGAGAAATGCCTTAACCAAATTGAAAAAAAAGAGGAGTTAAATGATGTTTTCTGGAAAAATTTTCTATCGACATCAATGTGGAGTGAAGTATCGGCTGTACAGGTGGTTTCATGGCGTCTGCTTAATCGGTTTCGCAATGAAAGCTGGGCTGCTGATGCACTGGATATGATGTATTTAGATGAAGAAAATCTGGAATGGGCAAAAGCAACTGGAGATCATACCGATGACGGGACCATTAATTTCCACAAAGATAGCAATGGCAATATTCTGCAAAATGGCGATACGGTCACCCTTGTCAAAGATTTGGATGTAAAAGGTTCGTCTTTAAATGCGAAAGTCGGCACAGCAGTTCGAAACATCCGTTTGGTCCATGATAACCATGAGCAGATCGAAGGGAAAATTGACGGACAGGCAATAGTGATCTTAACCAAATTTGTAAAGAAATAAATTACTGTCAGAGTTGTTTGGCTGCAAACAAATTTTGCTTAAATGCTCTGAATTTAGCCTGAGCAGCATAAATAAAATGAAAATGAACTCTAAAATACAGTCATACTATATGCTTAAACTTAAATGTCCCAGATGCTATAAGGGGGACTTATTTATTAATCCGGGACTGTTTGTCATGACCAGATTTCTTAAAATGCACGAAAAGTGCAAAAAATGTAATCAGGATTTTAGGATAGAACCTGAGTTTTATTCAACTGCCTTATGGATTGGTTTCCCAATAGTACTGATTGTTTTTATACCTCTGCTATTTTTCGGGTTATATTTAAATGAATATTATGGAATTTCTTTAAAGGTAATACTGCCGATTTTCCTGATTTTATGTTTTTTATTACAAATCCCCATAATGCGAATATCCAGGGCTATTTTACTTCATTTAACTTTTAAATATTTTGGATGGCACAAGAAAGAATAATTTCACGCAAAAATTGTAAACTATTATATATTACAGGAAAGAATTCAAAAATATTATTCAGAAATAAAAGTATCTTTTTAATTAGGAAAACCTATTAAAAAAAAGGATAGCAGGCAGAGTTAGAGATGCTTAAAAAAAGTAATAGAACAGTTAGTAAGGAAATATATATTGGTCAGTTAAATTAAAGGGAGGATTTTATGGTTCTGCTTAAAATTCCTTCGTCTTTTAAGATAAGCCTTGCAGGTTTATTTGGTATATACATAATTTTTAAACTAAACCACAGCTCATGGACTTGTGCTTAAAATCGATTATCAGCAGATGAAAAAAGGATCTAAATTAAATAGCATTTTAACAGGGAACTGTCCTAAATGCCAGAATGAGAACATGTATTTGGATAAAAATCTATTGCATTTAGGTTCGGTTTTAAAAATGCACGAGAAATGCAGCCATTGTGGGCTAAGGTACCAAATAGAGCCTTCTTTCTTTTTTGGCGCAATGTATGTAAGTTATGGATTGAATGTTGGGGTAGGAATTGCAACTTTCATTATTTCATATGTTATCTTTGAATCGAGTATAAAAACATCCTTTATTGCAATTATTGCAGTACTGATTATTTTATTTCCAGTATTATTGAGATTATCCAGAAATATTTACATAAATATGTTTATCTCCTATGATCCAAAAACAGCTATAAAAGAGAATTAGTAAAAAAAACACCTAACTTAGAAAAGGGAGAGTCTTTATTACTCTTCCCTCTTAAAAATTAGCCATCAGAACATTGGGGATATTCTTTAGTTTTTCTAGTAACCTAAAGGATTATGGTGTAATAAATAAAATATTTTGTAAAGGAATTAGACTTTTACCTCAGTATTACATTGGTTTTAATCCTGAAAGGTCTACTTCTTTAAGATGCTTTCTGCCAAAAGACCAATACGCCTCCACAAGCAGCATATTGTAATTCAAAACTATCTGGAATTTCTTCCCAGTTACTCCAATAAGTAACTAAACGCGTTCCGATTGGTGTTTGCTCGAGCTGTTCTTTTACATATCTGGAATAGGAATAAAACAGTTCTCTCTCCGGAAGTATTGTTTTGTCAATTGAGCATGAAGAATCTATATTTTCATAAAAGGGATTATAAAAATAAAAGGCTTCATAAGCAGAGAAGGAAATTTCATTGATGTTGGAATGAATAAATTCTACGTTGGTTATATCGTGCTTGTCGGCAATTTTTTTTGATAACTTAATGAGAGATGCTCTTTGCTCCACGCCATAAAACCTGCCTGTTGTAGAAGCTGCTCCTACCAGGCAAAATTTTCCAGCTCCCGAGCCTATATCCAATACTTTTTTATACGGCTTATCAACCAAATATTCAGCTGCAAATTTAGCTACTGCAACCGGAGTCCAATGACGGGCTGCAAGTCTTTTTATCCTGGTTGGATATAGTTCATTAAAGGTGCTATCCTCAACAGCTATTTTTAATTTAAGGAATTTAAATATCATTGTATAAGTTCTATATATTCTTCATTAGTTAATAATCCATAATTACTGACAACTGTTGAAACTCTTAAGAACCAATTATTGTATGGATCTCGATTGATACTTGAAGGGTTGGTATCCAAAATGACGTTCGTGGCCATAACCTTGCAATCAATAGGGGCAAGGAGGGAAAAAGTTTGATTAAGTCCATAGATTTTTCCCCATTGCATTTCTTTTTTCATGTGTTCACCGGTAAATTCGAGTTCAATTAAACTGATTTCTCCAATTTCTTTTTGGGCAAAATCAGTAATACCGACAAAATAATCGTATAATCCAACTTGTCTTAACCACAAGTGATTTTTAGTATAATATAGCGATTTAGGAATAAACATATCTCGAAGATTTAGATTTGAACAAAAGGAGTCTGAACAATAATTGCCTTAACTGGTTTGTTTCTGATATTGATAAAAATCTCACTGCCAATATTTGATTTTTCAGCAGTAACATACCCCATTCCTACAGCCTTTTTTAAAGTAGGCGACATGGTACCCGAGGTAACGGTGCCTATAATTTGCTGGTTTTCATCCCAAATTTCGTAAGCATGACGGGGAATGCCTTTGCCAGTCATTTCAAATCCTACTAATTTCCTTGTTACTCCATTTTCTTTTTGAATTTTGAGAGAATCACTTTGAATAAATTCTTTAGTGAATTTAGTAATCCATTCCAGTCCGGCTTCTAATGGCGAAGTCGTATCATTGATATCATTGCCATACAAACAGTATCCCATTTCCAATCGCAGTGTATCCCTGGCAGCGAGTCCAATAGGCTCAATGTTATACTCTTTTCCTGCCTCGAAAATGGCATCCCATAATAGTTCTGCATACTTATTCTGTACATATATTTCAAATCCGCCTGCCCCGGTATATCCGGTGGCAGATACTATAGCATTTGGAATACCTGCAAATTCGCCTATTTCAAACGTATAATATTTCATCTCATTCAAATTGATACTGGTCAATTTTTGCAGGGATTTTGCGGCCAAAGGGCCTTGAACAGCCAGTAGGGAAATTATATCGGAAAGGTTTGTTATGGTAAGATCTAAATAATCAAGGGCTATAGTACTTATCCAGTCCCAGTCTTTTTGGATATTTGAAGCATTTACCACCAGTAAATAATCCTTTTCACTCATCATATATATCAGCAGATCATCTACAATACCGCCAGTTTTATTTGGCATACAGCTGTATTGTATTTTTCCAGGAAAAAGCTTTGAGGCATCGTTTGAACTTATTTTCTGAATGAGTGCCAGGGCATCTTTTCCCTGTATAAGAATCTCCCCCATGTGGGAAACATCAAAAACACCTACAGCATTTCTAACGGTTTCATGTTCATGATTTACACCTGCATATTGAACCGGCATTTCATAACCGGCAAATGGGGTCATTTTCCCGCCAAGGTCATGATGAATTGCATTAAGGGCTGTTTTTTTGATATTTACGCTTTGATTTTCCATATCATAAACCTATTAAGGATGCGTAGGTATCGGATTTCAGTAATGCATCAATTTCTGTATTGTTTTCAATTTTTATTTTAATCATCCAGCCCTCATCATAAGGATCGGAATTGACCAATTCGGGATTTGTTTCTAATTTAGGATTCAATTCCAGAATTTCCCCTGTAAGCGGAAGGAAAAGGTCAGATACCGTTTTTACAGCTTCAACTGTACCAAATACCTCATGCTGGCTTAATTTCTCCCCGAGGGTTTCTATTTCAACATAGACAATATCACCTAATTCGTGCTGTGCAAAATCAGTAATTCCAATATAGGCTGTATCATTTTCGATTTTTACCCATTCGTGGTCTTGTGTGTATAAAAGGTTTTTAGGTATTTCCATTTTTTATTGTTTTTTAATTTTGTTTTGTTTTTCCGGACACGGAACATTCCCGTATGCACAATAGATGCAGCATTGATGTGGCTCGGTTATTTCAAAAACTGCACTGCAGAACACGCACCTGCTGCTTAATGTTTTACCTTTGAGCAGTATTCTCTCTGTATATTTAGAGCAGCATTCTGGACACTGCAGTATGGATTTAGTGACGATAGGACTATCCAATTTTAGCTTAGTTATAGATTATATTGAAGGGTAACAGGTGCTCCGCTGCGAATTTCTTCATTGGCAAAATTTTCAAAAGTTTTAAAATTCGCTACAAACTGATCTGCAAGATTCTGTGCCATTGTATCATAAACTGTTTTATCATTCCAGGTATTTTTCGGGTTTAAGATTTTCGAAGGAACACCGGGGCAGGAAACAGGCATTTGTAATCCAAATACAGAGTGCTCTGTAAAATCTGTTTTCTCCAGTTTATTTTCCAATACAGCGGTAATCATTGCCCTGGTGTAAGAAAGCTTTATACGCTCTCCAACCCCATACGCTCCGCCGGACCAGCCAGTGTTGATAAGCCAGACATTTACATTATTTTCTTTTAGTTTGCTTCCCAGTAATTCTGCATATTTTGCCGGATGCAGCGGTAAAAAGGGTTTGCCAAAGCATGCAGAAAAAGTGGTTTGGGGTTCAGTTATCCCTGCTTCAGTGACCAATATAAGTTCAGATAAATTCCAATGGATTTTTTTAGAGGCATTAATACCAATACCTTTCAGTTGTGCTATATGTTTCATGATTCTCAATTGAGATAAAATTTTATTTTAAATTGTACAAAAGTAGACAGATTTGAAATCGATTTAGTTGATTAAAATGGTATTTAAAACTTGATTTAAATCAAGTTTTAAAAAGACATGGAAAAAATATTGTAACTTTGAAATTAGCTATGATTTCAAAATTTATCTTCAATAATCAGTATGTTTTAAACGAGTTGCCTCAATGTGACAAGGATCTGCTTGAAAAGGTAATGCAAAGTAAAAAATATGTTAAAAACCAGACAATATTTACTGAGGGGACATTGCCTACAGGTATTTTTTATATTCAAACCGGTAAAGTCAAAAAATACAAGGTTGATAATGAAGGAAGGGAACAAATTATTTATATCTACAATTCAGGAGAGTTTTTTGGTTATACAGCCATACTAAGTGAGCAGGCATATGGAGATACCGCCGTGGTTATTGAAAATTCAGTTATTTCATTTATACCAAAAGACGATTTTTTTAATGTCCTTAATAATTCTGTAGTATTTTCACGATTGCTTTTAAAATGCCTCAGTTATGAGTTTAGTGTGATGGCAAATTTGATGGCCGTTTTATCGCAGCGAACCGTAAGAGAGCGAGTAGCCCTTAGTTTATTGATTCTACATGATAAATATAAAATAAATGATGACCCAAAAGATGTTTTTATTACACTTTCAAGGGGAGATTTAGCCAATATGGTAGGCACTGTAAATGAAACCCTGGCAAGGGTACTACATGATTTTAAAAGTGAAAATCTTATTTGGATGGAGGGACGTAAAATTCAATTAATGAATTTTCAACAACTAACCCATATAGCCAATTTTTATTGATGATAATGCTATAAAAATTAAGCAATCTGGCTTGCGAAAAATAAAATTTTATTTGAATTTCGATAGTTATTTGTTTGCAAGAATAATTAACACCTAAAAAAGAGTACATAATTCATAGAAGAAACGTATTTGTAATATAATGCTTTGGTAGTGAAGAACTATTCAAATTTATAAAAGGATTATTAAAATGTTCAAACATCTGGGAAAAAAAAGAAACTTAAAACATAATCTAAAAATTGCTTCTCTACTTTCGTTTGTTGCAGGAATGGTTAATGTTGCAGGTTTTTTTTCAGTTCAAACCCTCACAACAAATGTCACCGGACATTTTGCGTTTTTTGTAGATGAAATTTTTAAACTTGATTTCTTCACAGCATTTATCTACTTCGGTTATATATTTTTCTTTTTCTTGGGGTCTTTCTCATCAAGCTTTCTGATGGAATTAGTAGTCCGCAGAAGAGAAAATATTGTACATCTCATTCCAGCTTCTATTGAGATTGGAATTTTATTTTTTATTGCCACCTTTGGAGATGATCTAATTGCCACCTTTCCCAATCTAATTTCTTTTACATTGCTTTATGCAATGGGATTGCAAAATTCATTTGTTACTAGGATCTCAAATTCTATTGTCCGGACTACCCACTTAACGGGCTTGTTTACCGATTTAGGTATTGAGCTATCTCAACTTTTCTTTTACTGGGAACAAAATAAGAAAGCCGAACTTTTTTCTTCAATTAAGTTGCGGATTACAATTATCAGCTTTTTTTTTATTGGGGGCATCATAGGAGGTGTTTTTTATTCAAGAATAGGACTGCAGGTTTTATTTCTTGGTGGTTTTGTATTACTAGGGGGGCTAATTTATGATAATATAAAACTAAACTTAATTTTATTGAAACGGAAATTTAAAAATAGAAAGTAGAGATTAAGACTATCAACTCAAAAAACAGATTGTAATTCTTTCGAGAAGTATTTTAGAGGGGTCTTGATGTATATATTAATACAGTTTCTAACCTAAGTTTCTTAAAGTCTTATTTTACCGGATTAGTGGATTTCAAAAACACTATGTGCCACGATTTTGCCATAAAACTTGAAATCGCGGCTTTTGTAATTTTTTTGCCTCTGTTTAATATATTCGAACTGAAAGCAGTTAACCCTTTATTTTGCTTAATTCCTAGTTTCGAAAAGGTCATGCGCAAAGATGTGGCCACGAAATTTAAATTTAAAATATTTTAGACAAAAAGAAACTTTTGAATAGATTACCTTGTTTAAAATGAATTTTATAATTTCGTTTTGTTTAAACGTAAAATTAAGAAAAAAAGAAAAACTATTCGAGATTTTATGTAAATATTGACTGTCTTAACTTTTTGTGGCAAATTCGAAGGCTACTCCAAGATAACTAAGTACTTCAATGTACTACTATTGTTAGTCTTTGTTTTGAAATTCAATTTATAGATATTTAGTTAACATGATATTACTCGAAAACATTCAAATTAATAAAATTGAAAAGTGGTACATTGAAGTATATAGTTGTTCCTGATTTTAATTTCTAATAAATTTAGATAATCGTTTGAAGGGAAAACATATCATAATCAGAAAGTGAAGAAGTGTTCTTGTCTAATGTCCAGGAGCAGATTGAATTTTATGCACTGCAGTATCGTTTAAAAAGGCAAAAATGAATCCGAAAATAAGCGGTACTCCCAGTTCTAAAAGTGAAAGAGGCTCAAGTTTTGGATGAATACCAAAGAATACGATAAGTCCTAGAAACCAAGCAGGGATAGTACTTAAGCTTTTTATTTTTGAAATGTAAGCCAATGAACCAATAAAAATAAATATGGATACAGGCAGGCCAATTGCCCCGAGATAACTGCCCAAAAATATTCCGGTTAATTGGATCATGGCGCCCATTAAAATCCCTAAAATAATTTGGATAAAAGCAAATGCTGAGTTTTTAATATTTTTTCCAAAAATGTAATAACTCACCCAGGCAATAAACATAACCCAGGTTGGCCATTGGGCCGCGAACGATATGGAAACAGCAGCTGCTCCAAAAAGGCCAAAAATGATGGCGGTTTGAAAAGTTTTCATGAGCATTTATATTTTTAAGTTTTATACTAATTAGTATGTCTGTGAGTTAGGCCATTCCGCCATTAACTCCAATGTTTTGAGCCGTAATCCATTTGGCATCGTCGCTGGCTAAAAATGCAACTGTCTGTGCAATATCTTCCGGTTCTCCAAGACGATTAAAAGCAGAAAGTGAAGCTAATCTGTCTATAACTTCCTGAGGTTTTCCGTTTGTAAAAAGCTCTGTATTTGTTGGACCCGGAGAGATAGAGTTAATGTTGATTCCTCTCGCGCCAACTTCTTTAGCCATTACCCGGGTTAATTGTTCAACTGCTGCTTTTGTAGCGACATAAGTGCTGTATGTAGGCAGCATAATTCTATTTACAGAAGTAGAAAAATTGATAATACTTCCATTATCAGCCAATCTTGTAGCTGCTTCTCTAAGGGTATTGAAAGTACCTCTTACATTGATATCAAATTGTCTTGTAAAATCTTCATCTGTGGTATCTTTTATCAATTTGGTAATCATAATACCAGCATTGTTTACCAATACATCAATTTTACCGTAGTGAGCAATAGCCTTATCAAACAATGTTTTTACTTCGTTTGATTTACTAACGTCTGCCTGAACAGCAATAGCATTGCCTCCGGCATTTTTAATTGCATTCACAGTTTCTTCTGCAGCTTGCAGGCTGCCAGAATAATTAACGATAATTTTTGCGCCTCTTCCGGCTAAATTTTTAGCTACTGCTGCACCAATTCCTCTGGAAGCTCCTGTTACCAGAATTACTTTGTTGTTTAAACTTTTCATAGTTATGTTTTTTAATTTATTTGTTGTTTTAATTTGTTGATACAAAGGTTGTTATTTTTTAATTTTTAAAAATGCAAACCCTAAAGGATTACTTATACATTTTAAAGATTGCTTCTAGGGTTTATTCTTAAAAAAACAAAACCTTAATAATTTGCCTGTCCGATATCTAGTCTTGTAATTTTTCCCTCTTTATTGATTTGAAATTTGAAATAAGTTTTAAAATTGCCCCAGAGATCACTATGAAATTTTCCGTAAATGTCAAGTGAATTGTTCTCTGTTTTGTCAATCGAAGTAAATTGTTCATGTCCTAATGCTCTTCTAAAAAAACTTTTAAAATTCTTTTTACTCCCATCATCATACAGTTGGGCATTTTCACTAAATAATGAAAACCATGCAATTTCATCGGCATTTTGCAAAGCCTCAATGGCTTTTTTTACCGTTTGATTCTTTATTTTATCTAAATTCACTTTCTCTAATTTATTTGTGGGATGCCCGCAGGCAAAACAAGTAAAAAACAGTCCCATTATTAATGTTTTCATAGACGGTTTGATTTTAGTTTGTAGCTCCGCCATTTACCAATAAGTGTTGTCCGCTTACAAAAGAAGATAAATCACTTGCGAAAAATTCAGCCGCATTTGCTACGTCTTCCACTTCTGCCAATCGTCTCATCGGGCAGCTGTCTAACAATTGTTTTCTTAGTTCCGGATAGCTGTCTGCCTCTGCAAATATTCCTGAGTGATCTACAGCAAATGGGATAATTGAGTTCACTGTTACACCTCGATGTCCTATTTCTTTAGATAAAATATCGACTAAATATCTTGGCGTAGTTTTGCTTCCTCCGTAAACAGCCATTCCGGGAACGGGGAAAGAAGTAGTACTCGAAGCGATGTAAATAATTCTACCGTTATCTTCAATGTGTTTCGCAGCCTGCTGAAGCGTAAAATAAGTTCCTTTAGTATTAATAGAAAATACTTTATCAAATTGTTCTTCTGTAAATTCAGTAACAGGAACTTCTACCATTTCGATTCCTGCATTGGCCACTACAATATCAATTTTTCCAAATGCCGCTTTTGCCTCAGCAAACAATCTTTCCAAATCGGCCACTTTGCTCACATCAGCCTGAACAGCAATTGCTTTTACCCCCATTGCTTTAATAGTGCTTAAAACCGCATCTGCCGAAGCTTTGTCTTTCGAATAATTAATTACGATGTCTGCACCCATTGCAGCATATCTTTCTGCAATTGCTTTTCCTAATCCTCTAACTGAGCCTGTAATTACTGCTGTTTTGTTGTTTAATTTTTTCATGATTTTAATTTTTTAAATGATTTTAAAATGTTGTTCTAATTTGACAGGACAAATGTATGGCGGTGGTAAGCGTCGAATATTGCAAGGAATAAAGCATTGCATGCAAATTTTAAATATTTAGAATTTGCAGCTGTCGTTTTTCTGAAATTGGTTGAGGCATTAATAAAAAAAGCCTGCAAATTTAAATTTGCAGGCTTGATTTTTTAGTTGGAGATGTGTTCCTTCCGGTATAGGACAGGAGAGGTATTGGTATGTTTTTTAAAGTAATTGCTAAAATGAGCCGCTTCTGAAAAACCAAGCAGGAAAGCAATTTCTTTGATCGAGATTGTTGAATTTTGTAGTAAAGATTTGGCTTCTGATATTGTTTTATCGGCAATCCATGTGGCGATAGGTTTTCCTGTTTTGCTTTTTATTACCGTGCTTAAATAATTGGGATGCAAATTTTGAGTATTGGCATAATCCTGCACTCTAAAAACAGTCTGAGTTTTACCGCTGCTTAAATCGCGATAATGCTGTTCTAATGTACGCTTAAAATCTTTTACAATCTGTGAGGAGCGATTACCTTCATATATAGGATTATAATCTTCCCAAAAATATTCCTTTATCTTTATTAATAACACAACAAACAAGCTGCCTATTATTCTGTACTTATATCTGGAATTGTTTAAATATTCCTTGTGAATTTGAAGATAGAGTTGTTCAATTTGCTGATAAAACGCAACATTCAATATTTTGGGCTGTACCGTTTCGGTCAATAAAAACGAAAATTCATTAAAAACATCCTGATGTACATTTTCTTTCAGGAAAGTTTCATCAAAACAAATTAAATAAATTTCATCAATTGTGTTCCATTCAAAGGTTCTGTAATTACTTGGATTTGTAAAATAAATAGATCCAGGTTCAGTCAGGAAAGTTTGGTTGTCAATTGTGTATTGTCCGGAACCTTTTTTTACAAATAGGAACGAAAAATAGTTGGGCCTAAATGGAGGCGATTTATAAGGCAGCTCAAAACCGACATCGTTTAAATTAACTACAGCGAAGCCGGCTTTTGGGTCAAGCATATCTACTGATACACCTAATTCGATGTACAAATCATATAATGACCTTGTGGCGGTGTCTTTTTCACTCATTGTAGACTCATTGGAATGGATTAATACAAATCTACTAAATTTGGGCCTTAAGAAATTATGTGACTCATTTTATTTCATTTAGAAAATTAAGTTAGAGAAAAAAGTTTAGCATTATTTTTTTATACCAGTGTAATTTGTTCTTTAGAATTAGAGTAAAATTTCATCTCTTTCCAATTGTAAATCTTAACTTTTTCTGTCTGATTTAAAGAAGCGTTATTCATTGCTTTTGCAATTTCTTTTGCGTCGATTTCTTTGTAATCAGTCTGTCTGCCAATAAAAACAGGATGAATAAGTTTCCATATTTTCATTCCGATTTTTTCGAACGGACGTTTATCTTTTCGATTTCCAACAATCATAGTAGGTCTGAAAATATGGGTGAATTCAAAATCTAATGCAATAATGTCTCTTTCAGTTTCTCCTTTTGTTTTTATGTACCTGAATTTTGAATTTGGATTTGCTCCGGCTGCTGTTACCAGAAAAACAGATTTTGCTCCATTTTCTTTTAATATTTTTGCTGCTATTACAGGATAATCATGATCAATTTGATAAAATTCATCTGAGTTTTGTCTGCTGTTCTGAATGGCACCAAGGGCAATAAAAACAGTATCAGCACTAATTTTTTCAATTAAACCAGGCATTGAATTAAAGTCACCTATTAAAATTCTCAACTTAGAATGAGTACTATTTAATGGTTTCCTTACAACAATAGTTACTTCTTCGTAAATCGGGTTGTTTAATAATTTTAAAAGCAATTCAGAACCAACAAAGCCACTGGCTCCAAATAATACCGCTTTTTTCATTTTATTGTTTTCTAAAATTGACATTATTTTGTTGTAAAGTGCAGTTGAACAATATTTTCTGCAATTACTTTATTTTCTTTTATTTCAAGAATTTTATCAGCTGGTATATGACTAACAAGAAGTGCTCCTGCAGCTGTTAAAATGGGAAGATAGTTGATGTAAAATTCATCTGCATGTCCTTCTTTTAGAAAAGATTGATAGGTATAGGCACCGCCGGCAACAAATATTTTTGAATATCCTTTTGCTTTGTAAAATTCCCTAACCGCATCAATATTCTTTAGAACAGTGACTCCTTCGAGTTCTTCTTCGCAGCTAGATGAAAGTACTGCAATTTCCACTCCTTTAAAGGCTTCAAGAGCATTAGCATTATTAGAAAACAGACGATATGTATTTAATCCTATCACCATATTTCCTGTTTGATGAGCTAAACCCATACAGTCCTGCAATAACTCGACAGGTATTTGATAATTGTCTTCACTTGTCAATAAAATTAGTCCGTTGGCTGAAACGGCTACATAAATAATTGTTTCCATTGTTGAATATTTTTGAGCAAAACTATACTATAGGATTGGCATAAAATTGTACACAATGGACATACAGGAAATAATTAGGAAATTAAATGGAGCAGAGCGGACCAAAATATTTGGCTCTTAAACCGGATAATTTTTTGAATTCTTTTGCAAAATGGGCCTGATCGTAATAACCGGATTGATATCCAACACCTGTCAATGAAATAGTTGTTTCTTGGATTATCAACTGTTTGGCTAATTCAAATCGGGCCAGTCGTCTGTAAGTTTGAATATTGACCCCTATAATCTGCTTAAACATTCGTGATAAATGGCGATAGCTTATCTCGGTTCCTAAAGTTATTTTATATTCAGGATTAGATTGAATAGCTTTTGCAAGTTTTGCAAAACAGGAAGTCTGTTCAGTAGTTTTGGTTAATAGACCGATAAAAAAAGTGTCCAGTAAATTTTGTCTTGCTTTGATATTTTTTACCAATTGAAGTGATGTGGAAAGGGAAGCAATAGTCTCTCCAAATATATCTTTTGCATCAATAATAGTATTGGTTATAAAAGAAGTTTGCGTAGTACTAAAAACAGTCAAAAGAGCAGGAGAGCAATGAACTATAATTGTATCAATATCATTTTCCTCGGGTTGTATTACATGAATAACGTCATGTAATCCTGCTATAGCGACAACTGGGCTTAATTTGTCGTTTAATTTTGTCTTTTTGAAATTAAAAATCAATGAAGCATTAGCACTTGGCCATAGATTTTTCTGCAATAATTTTTTACTTGAAGAAGAAAAATGAATGTATTGATGGATATATGGCAACAATTCGTCTTTTTCAGGAGTATTTATTTCATAGTGATACTGCATGGTGTTTTCTGATTCTTTTACAAGATTTATGGACAACTAGTAATTATATCTAAGGTAAGGTTTTAAGAAGTTGGATTTCCAGAAAAAAACTTTTAACAAAATTACTAATTTATTTTGCTAATAAATCAATTGAATAAACAGGAGATTTGTCATGATGCTGAAGATTTTACTATGTTTTTTGTTAAAGCATCCACTAACGAAATATGCGTGAATTGATTTGTCATTTTTAGGATTGCAATTTTTTGCATCTTTTATTTTTTGGTGGTTGCATCTAATTGTTTTAGGCCCTTCCTTTGATAATTTCGCAAGACCAATCAGGGCTTGCGAAATTATACAGTTCTAACAGGAGAATTATCTTAATTTTAAAAGATAATATTTTACAGTGTTTTTATACTCGGGGGCATCAATTTGTATACTATCGGTGTCACAATTCTTGATAGCAGCGTTGAGCTAATCAGTCCGCCTATCATCACTACTGCCAGCGGGGAAATCAACGGATTAGTTGACAGCGCAATAGGCAGCAGGCCACCAATAGCTGTCAGGGAAGTCAACATGATGGGCAGAAAACGGACTTCACCGCCTTTACGTATAGCGTCTTCCACTGACATTCCGTGCATCCTGAGCTGATTAGTAAAATCAACAAATAAGATAGAGTTCTTAACTTCGATTCCCACTAAGGCAATTAAACCAATAGTTGCCACAAAACACAGGGAGTTACCAGTTACCCAAAGGGCTGTAACAGCGCCCACAATTCCCAAAGGTATAACCGATAAAACAATCAGTGTTCTTTTAAAAGTTTTGAATAGTAAGATTAAAACAGCAACAAAGAGAAAAATGGTAATTATAATAATGGTTTCAAAACCTCCAAAGAATTCATTTTTAGACTCGAACTCACCTCCCATAGTATATTTATAACCTGAAGGAAATTTGAAATTATCCAATTTGCTCATTAAGTCTGTAATAACATTGTCTGTCAGGTGATTTTTATCAACAAAAGCAGTGATGGAAACAGTTCTTATTTTGTTTAAATGCTTAATAAATAAAGGAGAACTTTCCATGGTTAAAGTTGAAATCTGTGACAATGGAACAGCTTTACCGGTTGTAGTATTTATAAAAACATTATCCAATGAATTTAACGTCGCCCTTTCGTCTTTTGGTGTTGTGATTACAATATCCCGATCGTCGTCGTTTTCATCTGTCTTGTTATTTTTTTGTATAATGTGGCACGATTCAACCAAGATAATTTTCGCCGTTTTTATCAATATTGAAACTTCCACAATGATTTAAATCCGTTTAAAATTTCGTTATAATAATTAATTGATTCAGATACATAGATATACATTTTTACAACAAACTAAGACAAATATTTTTTTGAAACCCTTTAAGCGATACGACAGAGAAGTCAAGAATAGTAAATATTGACAAAATAATGAAACGGTATGAAGGAATTTAATAATAAGAGTCATTAATATGTATATAACAAAGAGCTATCAATACCAATTAAATTTTAAGATTTGATATTTTTCTACAACGAGTGATGATCTACATTTTACCCCATATAATTTGTTATTTTATATTTCCTGTTTACTCATTGTGGCTAAATTATGGGGCTGATTGATGACAAGAACAATTTTCTAGTTGTGTTTACCATAAAATAAAAGTCATCTGGGATGTATTACTTAGGATAACTTCACTAGAAATATTTCTATATATATATGAGCATCATTTTTTTTTAACTAATTGATATATTTTGTTTTAATATTTATTTGTCAATGTTTTTTCTATATGTTTTTGAAACTCTGTACTCCCTCATTTATTTTTTAATTCTTTTGTATATACAATTAAGAGAACTGTATTCTGTTCCTTTCTTTATTGTTGAACAACAGTATGTTACTTCATAAAGGGAGAGCCAGATCTGCTCTAAATTGTATGACTTTACTAACCACAAAAAACAGCAGGAATATTGTCTTATAAATTTCAAGAGATATGTTCTGAAATGTTCTTATTTAAAACTGCTTTCTAACCCTCTAAACCAACCAAAATGAAGAAAACACCTGTTTTAATTTTATTGCTAATTTTATCCTTAGTATTGTCTTTACAAAAAGGATTTTCCCAAATCAATCCGTATAAGGCTCCCTTGTATTGGAATCCGTATGAATATAATCTTATTAAAAATGATTATATCCCTGAAGATGAATGGAAAAAAAACATTGATTGGGTCAATGACAATCTAAAATCATATGGGTACAATATGATTTGTATAGATGGCTGGGGAGATGACTCAAACTATACTCAGGATGGTTACAGAACAACACATTCCTCGAATTGGATACATGATTATAAATATTGGGCAGATTATTTAAAAGCCCGCGGAATGACATTAGGTATGTATAATAATCCTTTGTGGGTAAATAAAAAGGCTGCTGATGCAGGAGTTAAAATTAAAGGAACCAATATTCCGTTATCAACGCTTCTGAACCCTATTGAAGGTCAGGAAAAAATATTTAACTGGGTTCAGGTTAATAAGCCTGGGGCAGAACAGTACATTAAAGGTTATGTACAATATTATGCCGATATGGGTGTAAGTTATTTAAGGATTGATTTCTTAGCCTGGTTCCAAACGGGGGCGGATAAAGGAGACTTCACATACGGTCCGGCAAGATCAACCCAAGACTATGAAAAAGCATTAAGATGGATTCGCGAAGCATGCGATGAAAATAAAATTTTTTTGAGCCTGGTGATGCCCGAATTAATTGATAATGCTGTTTCTGAGAATAAATACGGACACATGATTCGAATTAACGAAGATCTTGGAGATGGAGGGTGGAACAGGTTTAATAATTTAGATCGAGGCATCCGTCATAGTTGGTGGTCTCAATATTATAATACTTTTGATGGATATACCTATTGGTCATTTATTTCAGGACGAAAGAAATTAATTCTGGATGGAGATTTCATTAGATTAAATTCACTGGCCAATGACAATGAAAAAAAAACGGTAATATCGTTACATTTAATGGCGGGAGGTCCTTTGTCTATAGCGGATCAGTATAATTCCATTGGACAAGATATTTCTTATTATCAAAATGAAGAAATGTTAGCTTTAAATAAAGATGGCTTCGTCGGGAAACCATTATTTACGAACGATCCAACAAATGAATCGAGCCAGGTTTGGGCTGGACAAATGTCTAATGGAGATTGGATTATTGGTTTTTTTAATAGAGAGAATGTAACTAAGAGCCGCACTTTGGATTTCAATGTGTCTCTTGGTTTTTCAGGTAATGCATCGGTAAGGGATCTTTGGACTCATACAAATTTAGGAAGCATGTCTTCTTATAGTATAAACGTGCCTGCGCACGGTTGCGTGATTTTGAAAGTTGTACCAATAAATCCGCAGCCAGATATTTTATCAGGAAACAATTATTTTATTAAATCAAAAGCGAATGGTAAAACAATAGCTTACAACACCCAAAGAGATTCACTGACCACAAATAATATTGATTGGGATAAATCTGAGCAAAAATGGCTTTTTACCTTTGAAAAAAATAAGGAGTATAGTATTACATCATTGTCCGATAAAAAATCTTTTGATGTTGTTGAACAGTCTATTAATGACGGAGCAAAAATTCACACATGGCAGTATTTAGGATTAAACAGCCAGAAATGGGATATGGTTCCTGATGGGAACGGTTATTATAAAATCATAAACTCCAATAGTAATAAAGCTCTTGAAATGGATACAGTAAGGGGAATTGTAGTTCAATCAGGCAGCATCGGCGATAGTTCGCAATTATGGACTTTAGACCCCATTTTCGATCACCTCACTTTAGTCGGTCCAGCATCACCAACAGGCAGCTGGACGAAACCCGAAGGTACTGATGCAACCGATTTTAAAGAAAGTACCTTCGGCTCTAATATCTGGACATTCACAGGATATTTAAACTTGGGGGAGATTAAAATTCATGCGAAAGCAGGTGGTTTTGTTTCAGGCAGCTGGACTAGCGGTTCATGGCTCCAGGCAAAAAATAGTAATGCCAATTTTCTGACCGCCAATGAATATGTGGTAGGAGGTGCTGACAATAAATGGAATGTTGCGGCTCCAGGGCTGTATAATATTAAAGTAAATTTGCGTGAGAAGAGCTTAGACGTAAAAAAAATAGACTATGATTATATGACCCTTGTAGGCCCGGGATGCTCTATTGGAAATTGGGTCACGCCCGAAGGAGATTCAAGTACAGATTTTGCAGAAACTGCCCCTAACTCAAATATCTGGTTTTTTAAAGGGAATTTAAATGCCGGAGAGATTAAGATCCATGTAAAATTAGAATCTGATTTTATTGCAGGTAACTGGCTTGATGGATCCTGGCTTCAGGCAAAATCGGCAAATGCCGATTTTCTCACTCAGACAGAATACCTGATTGATGACAGCAATGATTATAAATGGAATATTGAAGAATCTGGGTATTATATTGTAACTGTTGATCTGAATGTAAATAAGATAACGGTACAGAGAAAATATTTTGATTATATGACTTTAACGGGACCTGGCTCTCCAACTGGAGGTTGGAACAAACCAGAAGGAGATATAAACACAGACTTTATACAAACGTCTCCTAATTCGAACATCTGGACTTTTACAGGGATGTTGAAGGTGGGCCAGGTTAAAATTCATGCAAAAATTGGATCGGTTTTTATAGCTGACAACTGGCTTGACGGTTCTTGGCTGCAGGCGAAAACCAATAATGCTGATTTCAGAACTGCTGCAGAGTTCATAATTGACAGCAGCAACGATTATAAATGGAGCGTTGCACAAGCTGGTCTGTATAAAATTACAGTCGATCTGACAAATGGACTCTTATCAGTTAAAAGATTGGATTATGATTATATTACTTTAGTTGGTCCCGGTTCCCCATCAGGGAGCTGGACCAAACCTGAAGGTGATATTGCTACTGATTTGGCCAGAACGACACCAGGCTCGAATATATGGACTTTTACAGGTGCATTAAATGCGGGTGAGATCAAAATTCATGCAAAATTGGGAACAGATTTTATTTCCAATAATTGGGAGGATGGGAACTGGCTGTATTCCGACGCTGTTAATGCTGACTTTCTTACTGCTGCGAAATACCGTGTTGATGGGACTGATACAAAATGGAATATTGCGGAAACAGGTGTTTATAATATTACGATTAACCTTGCAACAGAGCTCCTAACAGTGCAAAAGGTAGATGAAAACAATATAATCTTACAAAAAAACTCCTTAAATAATAAAGAAGTATCTTTAGATGGTAATGAAGTTTCAGTTTTTCAAAGTGACATAGTTGTTTATCCCAACCCAACTTCAGGCCTGTTTTCAATACAAATTAAACGTCCAAAATCTGCAAAGGCTACTGTATGTATATATAATTTAAATGGACGAGTTCTACAAAAGCGAAATATTATTTTTTCAGAAGAACGCCAAAGTTTCGAGTTTAATATTACTGGTGCCACATTTGGAATATACTTGATAAGAGTTGACTGCTTAGAGGGCATGACACAAAATCTGATTTTGAAAAATTAGCATTATTTTAATAACACCAAAACCGCCTGATGCCTTGGAGGCGGTTTTTGCTTTATTTTACCTTCTTTCTATTTTTTTTTAAATCACTTATTGAAATAAACATACTCCAATAATTGATTAGGATTAATGTAGCGGAATCTATTTAAAATATTGCAAAAGATGGAGGTACTGGCGGAAAGAAACGTAAATGTGAAAATTTGATCCAATATATGGTGGTGAGAAGAAGGGATGTCGAATTAGCTTTCACTGGATCGAAACTTTAAAAAAATAGAATGAATTAAGATTTTAGATATTAGGAAATGTTTTGGATTTTTTACACTAGCATACAGAATGGTCTTAAAAGTTATGGCCAATGCAGATAGGAAACGTGCTGTAAGTTTGATAATCTGTATCAGCTTCTTTATGTGTTAAATTATCTTATTCAATTTAAATTCATTAAGATATTGGTTTACTGTTAGTAATGTAATAAACTTGTTGCTTTTTTGACAACAGGCTTTATTATATCTGCAGTCCAATCTATTATATAAAGTGATGAGTTTAAGCAGGAAGTAATTTGTCAGACTTGCTGGGATGCATCGAAATCCCTATAAATTTCCCAGATCGATTTTGAAGACTTTCAATCCGGATTTACTTCTGTTTTAGAAACATAAAATAATTGGATTAAAACAATGAAAAGTATTTTGTGAATATACAATTGTCTTTTCAAGGACCATCGTATAAGCTGTACTTTTGTATATTTGATTTTTAAATTGTAATATAATAAAATTTTAATGCTAAGGAAAAGAGAAATCTCAATAGAAGAAGAGAACGAAAAATACAGCGTCAGGTTTCCTTCATTTATGATGGATACTTGTAGTTATTTTATAAGGCAGTTTATTAGTAAGATTACTATCGTGGTATTTTTTTTATTGCTGCATCCACAGCTATTTTATGGCCAAGGCGGCGAGTTGCTAAAAAGGCTTGATCAGGTTATTGACTCTTCATCTCTCTATGACAGCAATAAAGGAAGAATCATCAAGAATATAAAAAACAAACTGAGGCATAACAAAGATGGTCAATATAGGGAAGTGGAATTAAATCAGCAGCTTTTCGACCAATATGTAGTTTTTAAAAGAGATTCAGCTTTTAATTACGCTCTGAAAATTAAAGCTTTATCAGAAAGTATTAATGATAAAGCTTTTTTGATGAAAGCTAATATTAATTTAGCTAACATCAGTGTTGCAGCCGGAATGTACAAAGAAGGTTTAGATTATCTGGATTTGATTAAGCCTGAAGAAATAAATAACGAAAACGGATCTTTATACTATGGTTTATTGGGACGATGCTATGGAGATATGGCGGAATATAGCAGTATTCCATTTTTTAGCAGGAAGTATAACAGGCTCGCTAAAGAATGCCGGATTAAGGCTCTTAATTTAACAACGCCGGGGACTTTCTTTAATTCTTTTTTAAAATTTTATAACGAGTATAAAGACGGTAATTTAATTATAGCAGAGGAAGGGTTTCAATCTATGTTCAATTCCAATATAAATAGCAGAGATGAAGCATTACTAAATTATATGTTAGGGGAAATTTGCAGAGAATCTGGAAAAGCAGACCGAGCGATTGATTACTACAGCAAAGCCGCTATTGCAGATATACAAATATCAACAAAAGAATCTTTAGCATTAATAAGGCTTTCAGAGCTGCTGTTTAGAAAAAAGAACCTGCAGAGCGCATCTTCACTAGTCAAAAAAGCATATGATGATGCTGTGTTTTACGGCGCTCAGCAGAGAAAACTGCAGGTTGGGGCGATTCTGCCACTTATTGAAGAAGAGATAGTACAGAATATTGAAAGAGAAAGAAAACGTCTTTATATTCAATATATTGGAGCTATTGTTTTTTCCACAATTGTAATTTGCTTCCTAATCTTAACTTTTATCCAATTCAGAAAGATTCAAAAGGCAAAGAAAATAATTGCAAGCGCTCATAGTGATCTGCAGAAAGTAAATAAACAGCTTGTAATTGTTAATGAAGAGGTAAACGCCAGAAATAAGCAAATAGAATCAATCAATAACCGCCTATTCGAGGCTAACAAAATCAATGAGGAGTATATCGGTTTCTTTTTTACTGAGTATGATGATATCTTCGAAAAGTTTAATGACTTTATCTCTTCTATAGAAAAAGATATTGATTCTGGCGATTACGTTAAAGCGAAATATCGTGTATCGAGATATGATCTGAAGAAAGAAAAAGAAAAGCTTTTAAATAATTTTGATACTGCCTTTATTAATTTATTTCCAAGTTTTATTGAAGAATTCAATTCCTTGATGAAACCAGCGGAGCAGATTAAGCTTAAAGACAATCAAATTCTTAATAAAGAATTGAGGATTTTTGCACTAATCCGTTTAGGAATTAAGCATAATGAAAAGATTGCCCAGATTTTAGGCTATTCGGTTAACTCTATTTATGCTTACAAAACAAAAGTCAGAAATAAATCAATAATCGAAAATGAGGGATTTGATAAAAAGCTGATGAAAATGACTTCTATTAAAAACTAACTTTATAATTAGTTATTCTAACTAATTCCCGCTAACTATACTAGCGGGATTTTTTTGTGCTTCGATTTTCTTTTACCCTGTTTGAAGATGAGAATAATTAGTTTTTTATAGTAAAATATTACATAATATGTTTTTTTATACCTAAATAATTATTGTATTGGAATTAAAAATCTATATGATTATTTGAGCTGTTATTTTGTTAATTGACTATAAATAAGTCAGTTGTGTTTTTTGTTTCCTTTTTAAAACCGTATTTTTTCTATACGAATTCCATATAAGCTTTTTTCGGATATGTTTTTTTGTTCCTTTGCTTTAATCCATGACAGATTTTGGATGCGCTAGTTTTTTAAAGGCCTTATAAAACTCAGTTGAAATATCAATATAAATATTTATGAAATAGCATTATTATTAGAGGACCCGTCCTTACTTCAAAAAACAATTACTAACAATATTACTAACCAAACAAAAAAATAAATGAGATCATATCATGAAATTGATGTTCAAAGGGCATCTATTAAAGATTTTGTCCTAATTCTTTTTATACTTGTTTCACTCTGCGGCAGCAATAATGCTTTCGCTGTTGTTCAACAACAGGGGGGACCTGCATTAAAAAGTGTACAAAAAATTCTTTCGGGCACAGTTTATAATGAAAAGCATGAGCCCTTGCCTGGGGCAACAGTAATAGTAAAAGGGACATCAAACAGTACAACCACAGATTTTGATGGCAAATTTTCTATTAAGGTAAACACAACCGATGCTGTATTAGTTGTCTCTTATGTAGGATATGCTAATAAAGAAGTTTCTGCAGTAGATAACAATCTGGAAATTCAGCTGGCGCCTGAGACAACAACACTAACAGATGTAGTTGTAATTGGGTATGGAAAAGCCAAAGCCAGGGATTTAACAGGATCTGTTTCTTCAATCGATGTAGCTAAAACAAAAAATCAGCCTGTTGCCAATATTGGAGAGGCAATGCAGGGAAGAGCTGCAGGTGTGCAGGTTATTTCGAGTGGAGAACCAGGATCTAATGTCACTTTTAGAGTGAGGGGAACAGGTACCATTGCTAATAATAACCCTCTTATCGTAGTGGATGGAATGCCCTTAAATGGAGGCCTTAACCAGGTAAATATGAATGATGTAGAATCGATCAGCGTACTTAAGGATGCCTCTTCTACAGCAATTTATGGTTCTAGAGGAGCAAATGGAGTTGTGATTGTAACCACTAAAAGAGGTGGAACAAAGGAAGGCTCAACTTTGACTTTTGATACTTTTACGGGGGTACAAAATGCTTCAAATGTGGTAAAGATGCTAAATGCTTCTCAATACGCATCGTTAAATAATGATATGCTGACTAATGGAGGACTTGCTCCTAATCCATTATGGACAAATCCCGCTTCATTGGGAACAGGAACCGACTGGGTTGGAACATTATTCAATCCTGAGATGATGTCTAGTTATACCTTATCATATGGCAATAAAACAAAGAAATCTAATATCTATGTTTCTGCTAATTATTTTAACCAAAAGGGTATTGTTTTAAATACAGATTATGAAAGATTTATTGTTCAGTTTAATTCTGATACTAAGGTGACCAGTAAAGTAAAATTTGGTAACAGTGTTAAAATTGCACACGATATAAAAGAAAGCGGCGCATATGATATCCGTAGCACGTTATTGGCAAACCCTACCCAGCCAATATATGATGAAAATGGAAATTTTACTGGACCTACAGGAAATCCTCTTTATTATGGAGATATTACAAATCCAATCGGAAAAGCCACAACTGTCGAAAGATCAACAAAAGGATATAATCTTCAAGGAAACCTTTTCGCAGAAATCAATTTACTAAAAAACTTAGTGTTTAAGTCTTTAGGAGGAGTAGAGGCAAATATTTGGTTTGACAGAACATGGTCGCCTAAATATTCATGGGGTTCTAATGTTCAGACCAACTCATATCTTTATGAGGGGACAAATAAAAGCATTACGGTTCTTTGGGATAACACGCTGACTTATGATGCTCATTTTGGCGCACATAATTTGAATGCTGTTGTAGGAAGCAGTTCGCAGTCTAATAAGTATGATTTCTTAAACGGCTCTATTCAGAAATTTGCGAGTGATGAAACCCAGCAGATAGACAATGGGACATTACAGCCGACGGTAGGAGGTAACGCTTCTGAATGGGCAATTATGTCTTATTTGGCAAGGGTAAATTATGACTATGACGGCAAGTACTATATAACTGGAACAATCAGAAGAGATGGATCTTCTCGTTTTGGTGAAGGAAATAAATGGGGATGGTTTCCATCAGGTGCTTTATCATGGAGGATTTCATCAGAGAAATTTATGGAGAAAGTAACAGCTATTAATGATTTGAAATTAAGAGTTGGTTACGGAATTACCGGAAATCAGGATATTGGTAATTATGCTTTTTCATCATCGTATAATACGGTTATGTATAATTTTAATAACAATTATGTGAGTGCTGTTGTGCCTACTGTACTTCCGAATACAAATGTAAAATGGGAAGGTCAGGAACAATTTAATGTTGGTCTGGATGCGTCATTTTTCGACAGCAGAATCAATTTAACTTTTGATGCCTATGTGAAAAACACCAATGATATGTTAGTTCCGATGTCGGTGCCGGTAACTTCTGGATATTCAGATATCTATGTTCCATCGATAAATGCCGGAAAAATTCAGAATAAAGGTATTGAATTGTCATTATCAACAAAAAATCTGGTGCATGAATTCAAGTGGTCTTCAGATGTTGTTTTTTCTTATAATAAAAACAAAGTTGACAGTATAAATGGTGATACTCCAATTATAACAGGAAGCACAGGATTGAACAGTACTATTTCCCTAATTCAGGCCGGGTACCCTGTAAACGTTTTTTATGGGTATGTAACTGACGGTATTTTCCAAACGCAAACCGATGTAAATAATCATGCAGTTCAAATGTTAGGTTCTAATTCGGCAACAAGCACAGCACCTGGAGATGTGAGATTTAAGGATCTTAACAACGATGGGATCATTAATGATAAGGACAGAACATTTTTAGGCAATCCAAATCCAAAATTCACCTACTCGCTTAACAATACATTTTCTTATAAGAATTTTGACTTAACGGTTTATCTTCAGGGAGTATATGGAAATGATATCTATAATGCCAACCGCATGTATACGGAATCTATGTCAGTTGCAAATAATCAGACTACGGCAACTTTAGGAAGATGGACAGGCGTGGGAAGCAGTAACAGTATGCCAAGAGCAGTGTATGGTGACCCTAACAGTAATGCCAGAGTTTCTGACAGGTTTGTGGAAGATGGTTCGTATCTGCGATTAAAAAATGTGAGTTTGAGCTATAACTTTCCGGATAGCGTATTCAACAATGTGTTTTCATCGATTCGATTATATTTCTCAGCGCAGAATGTTTTGACTTTCACAAACTATAAAGGATTTGATCCTGAAGTTTCGGCAAACGGTATTGATAATAGCGTATATCCGGTTACAACAAATTACTCTATTGGACTTAATCTTGGATTTTAAAATTATGAAAATGAAACACATAAAAATAGGCTTAATAGTAATGTTATCATTTGTAATGGTACAGTGCAGTGATGATTTTTTAGATAAAACACAACCTGATACTATAAATACTGGAAATTATCCTACCAATGCTGAGGAATTAATTACCATGGTTAACGGTGCTTATCAGCCATTGCAATGGCCAAAATTATATAATTTTAGAATGTGGACCAGCGATATTTTTGCTGGCAATAGTATTGTTGGCGCAGGGGGAGGGGAAGATGGTATTGAAACAACTAACTTGTCTAATTTTGTTACTACTCCCAGCAATGAAGGAGTTCTGGATCTATGGCGCGGGCCATGGCCGGGTATACTGAGATCAAATATTGTATTGGCGGTCGGACCTGGCTTGAATATCGACCAGGCAGTTAAGAATAGGTGCTTGGGAGAGGCATATTTTTTAAGAGCCCAATACTATTTTATTTTAGTTCGTTTTTTTGGTGACGTTCCGTTGATTACTGAGCCGCAAAATTCAAACAGTAATCTTTATCCATCACGTACTTCCAAAGATGAAGTTTATGCGTTGATATTAAGTGATTTGGAAAAGGCTGTTGCTATGCTTCCTACCAAACAAGAATTGTCAGAGGGAGATAAAGGACGAGCCACTAAAGGGGCAGCTTTAGGACTATTAGCCAAAGTGAACTTGACGTTGGGCAAATGGCAGGAAGTTGTTGATTTAACGACAAAACTAGAGACAATGGGATACAGTTTGAATGTTGATTACAGCGATAACTTCAGTACTGAAACAGAAAACTCAAAGGAATCTCTTTTTGAGGTGCAATATGCAGCTAATGCAGGATATGATTTTTGGAGTAATGAAAATCAGGCTTCCTGGGCAAGCACTTTTACAGGGCCAAGAAGTTCTAATATGGTAGCAGGAGCTTATGGATGGAGCCAGCCAACTCAGGAGTTTTTTAACAGTTATGAGAATGGCGATCTTCGTAAAGATAAAACTGTATTGTACCAGGGATGTCCTGACTTTGCTGGCATTCCGTACAGCGCATCATATTCCTTGACAGGATATAATTTAAGAAAGTTTTTAGTGCCCCTAAGTATTTCGCCTTCTTATGATAACAGTCCGCTAAATTTCCCGGTCCTTCGTTATGCTGATATTCTTTTAATGAAAGCTGAGGCGCTTAATGAATTAGGGAACACTTCTCAGGCAGAAGCTCCGCTCAATTTGGTTCGCAAGCGTGCAGGTTTGGCCAATATCACTACAGGACTTGGTAAGATTGATTTTAGGGAAGCTGTTCTGCATGAGAGAAGAATGGAGTTAGCATTTGAAGGTCAAAGGTGGTTTGATCTTATAAGAGTAGATAATGGCCAGTACGCGCTTAGTTTTTTCCACTCAATTGGGAAATCTAATGCTGATCAGCATCACTTGCTGCTTCCTATACCGCAGATTGAGCGTGACAGAAATCCTAATTTATCTCAAAATCCAGGTTACTAAAATTGTAGTGCTATGAAAAAAAATAGAAATTATATAGTTTGGACAAGATACGTGATTGTCTTCTTGTTGTTTTTATCTGCAGCTTTGTCAAGCTGCAGCAATGATGATCTTCAGGCTAAAAATTTTAGTGCTGATGTGTTAAAGCTTACGTTGAGCAGTACTGACATGGTTTTGGATCAAAGCATGTTCCAGCAAAAATTCAGTTTTAAATGGAGTACAGGTGATAACAAGGGAACAGGTGCTTCGATTTCATATAAACTGGAAATTGACAAGAAAGAAAATAATTTCGTTAATGCAGTTGAATATGATTTTGGAAAAAACAGATACGACTTTGATATTAATGTGGCAACATTAAATTCAATACTGCTCACAACTTTTAACGGAGAGCCTGGTAAAGTGATTGTTTTGCAGGCAAGGATTACAGCAACTTTTGGTGATAAAAGTGTGACGCCTCAAACTTCAATAATCGATTTTAATTTAACTCCCTATCAGCCGTTATCAACCGAACTGTTCATGGTCGGTGATGCATCACCAAATGGTTGGGATATTACAAAGGCTTTTGCTCTGACTGCCCAGACAGCTAATCCTGTTGTTTTTGTATATTCTGGCCAGTTAAGTAAAGGTAAATTCAAATTTGCAGTAAATACGGATTCTTGCTGGTGCCAGGACTTTTATACAAAAGATGCTGCTGATACAGGCAAGATAGTCCATAATACTGGCGGAAGCGGTTCTGACCTGCAATGGGAAATTACCAAAGCAGGACTTTACAAAATTACAGTGAACTTGCTAAAATTAACTATTGTAATTGAAGAACAGGAATCTCCAGCTTTTACACAATTATGGATTGTAGGTGATGCAAGTCCGAGCGGCTGGAATGTCGATACGCCAGAAGCCTTTACGGTTACAGATAATCCTTTTATTTTCACATACGAAGCTAATTTAACGCCTGGAAACTTTAAAATAATGGCTGGCACAAAAGGAGGCTGGTGCGGAGAATGGTACAGACCATTGGTGGATAATCAAGGTTTGACCGAAACAGGCGTTGCACAGAATTCCGGCTGTGATGTAGATAATAAATGGCAGGTTACAGCACAGACTGCAGGCAGATACAAAATTACACTTGATATAAGTACAAACGTTATTAAGATTGTCCCTGTTGAAGTTTATCTGATTGGCAGTGCTACACCAAATGGATGGAATATGGGCTCATTGCTTCCGATGACTAAAAATGGAAGTGTCTATACTTACAGTGGACCTTTGACTGCAGGTGAATTTAAATTTACAAAATACAATACCAATTGGTGTGAGGGGACTGAAATTACACCAGTATCAGCAAACCAGGCGATTACTAATACAAATTTTACTAAACGTGATAAATGTGATGGTGACGATAATAAATGGGTGGTAAGCGCAGCACAGGCAGGCAACCATACTATTACATTAGATCTTTCAACAAATGTCCTTACAATCAACTAAAGATGAGTATTAAAAATAAAATAATAAAGCTGTTTTTTCTTTGCCTCTTTTTATGTTTTGCATCATGCCAGAGTGATGATGACAATGGAAAGATTGAATATGCCGAAGATGCAGTTACTGCAAAGATTACCCTTAAAACAGATAAAGCAAGTTATAAACCGGGTGAAACGGTAAACTTTACGGCGGATAAAGTTTTTAATAGTTCTCTTATTCGCTATACCCACCTTGGAAAAGTTATTAAGGAGGAAACTTTTAGCGGAACTTCATGGAGTTGGCTTCCACCTTCTGATGATTTTCAAGGATACATGGTTGCCATTTACCAAACAAATACTGACGGTACCCAAACTATTTTGGGTACTGTAGGTATTGACGTTTCATCAGATTGGGCTAAATTCCCTCGTTATGGATTTCTCTCAGAGTTTGGCAATATTTCAGAATCAGACAGAGCAGCAGTTATAGATAATCTAAAGGATTATCATATTAACGGGATCCAATTCTATGATTGGCAGTACAGGCAGCATCAGCCATTGGCAGGCACAGTCTCAAATCCAATGCCGGTATGGAACGATATAATTAACAGAGAGGTATACGGAAGCACAGTTTCGGGTTATATAGCTCAGGCCCACAGCAAAAATATGAAAGCAATGTTTTATAATCTTGCTTATGGAGTTTTGAACGATTATGATCCAAATCTTATCAAACAGCAACAGTTTGTCTATAAAGATGCCAACCATAATGATAAAGACAAGCATGAGTTAGGATGGCCCTTTATTAGCAACATCTACATCACCGATCCTGCTAATACAGCATGGCAGAATTATCTTGCGCAAAAGAATGATGATGTTTATAAAGTGTATGATTTTGATGGTTTTCATATTGACCAGCTTGGAGACAGAGGCAATGTTTTCAGATATGATGGTACAAATGCTGATCTGAAAAATGCATTCCCTTCCTTTATTTCAGCTATGAAGTCTGCCAATACCAATAAAAAGCTCGTTATGAACGCAGTTAATCAATATGGACAGAAAGAAATAGCTGGTAAAGAACTTGATTTTTTATACACTGAAGTTTGGTCTCCTAATGAAGGCTTTAAAGATTTGACACAAGTTCTAACAGATAATGCGGCTTACAGCAATAACAGTAAAAATACTGTATTGGCAGCCTATATGAACTATAATAAAGCGAATAATCAGGGCATGTTTAATACACCGGGTGTCCTGCTTACGGATGCTGTTATATTTGCTTTTGGAGGATCGCATCTGGAATTGGGCGAGCATATGCTGGGCAAGGAATATTTTCCAAATAAAAACTTAAGCATGAGTGCGGAGCTGAAATCCTCACTTTTGGAATATTACGATTTTATGACGGCTTATCAAAACCTTCTTCGCGACGGCGGAACCTATACAAATCCGACAATTGCCACTGGAGACGGGAAGTTAAATTTAGGCAGCTGGCCTCCTACTATGGGGAAAGTTGCGGCAGTAGGAAAACAAGTTGGTAGCAGAGAAATAATACATCTATTGAATTTTACTAATGCTAATTCTTTGAATTGGAGAGATACTGATGGAACACAGAATGTTCCGGATTTAATTAAGCAAGCGATGCTTAATTTAAACCACAGTGGCAAAGTTACCAAAATCTGGTATGCTTCACCAGATTATAATGGAGGTGCAGCTGTCGAACTTTCATTTTCTCAAAACGGGGAAAAGGTGAATTTTAAAGTGCCGGTACTTCAATATTGGGCAATGATTGTAGTTGAATAGTCCCAAATAAATAGAGGATTGCCCCATTTCCAGGGGGCAATTTTTATAAACTCGTGTTAAGCTTTTGGAGCGGAACACATTTCTGCAAGCGTTGGATGTATTTTCAATGCTTAAACTAATCGATATGTTATATTATGAAAAAATCTATTTTTTATTGCTGCGTAATTTTCTGTATTATGGTTTCTCAAGCATACTCGCAAAAGAAAGAGCAGTATTTGGGGAATTGCACCGCTTATTCAGTAAAAGGAAATAAAGTAGTTTTCAGCTGTGCTAATAATTCAAAAATCATGCTTCAGTTATGCAGCGGGGAAGTCGTTAAAATCTGGGCATCTGCTGATGGCAATTTTGTCAGGAATAATGAATCTTTTGCAGTTATAGAAGAAGATCTGGGCTGGAAAGGAAATGTTACTGTAAAGGAGGAACCATCAACCTATGAAATTTTTACAGAGCAACTAAGGATACGGGTAAATAAGGCTCCGTTTCAGTTGCAGATATTTGACAAGTATCAAAAACTTCTTTTCAGTGATTATGCTGAAAAAGGATTTGTTAATGACAATGGCAAAATAAGAACCAATAAAGTCTTACGAAATGACGAACAATTTTTTGGATTGGGTGAAAAATCAGGGAACCTGAATCGTCGTGGAAGTGCTTATAAAATGTGGAACAGCGATCAGCCATGTTATGGCGTTAATGAAGATCCGCTTTACAAAAGTATTCCTTTTTTTATGAGTAGTTACCGTTACGGAATTTTCTTTGACAATACCTATAAGACAGAATTCAAGTTCGGAAGTGAGAGTAATGACTATTATTCATTTGAAGCGCCGGCTGGGCAGATGGTCTACTACTTTATGTTTGGAAACGACTACAAGGAGATAATACAAAACTATATTGCCTTAACAGGGAAACCGATTATGCCGCCTAAATGGGCATTGGGCTTTTCGCAATGCAGAGGAGATTATACACGTGAAGATCAGGCCAGGGAAATTGCTGCAGAGTTCCGAAAAAGAAAAATCCCATGCGATATTATCTATCAGGATATTGGCTGGACAGAAGGGCTGCAGGATTTTGACTGGAGAAAAAACAATTATAACAATCCAAAAGGGATGGTAAAAGATTTAAGTGATATGGGCTTTAAAATGATTGTTTCTCAGGATCCTGTTATTTCACAGGCAAACCAGCAACAATGGAAAGAGGCTGATGCACTTGGTCATCTGGTAAAAGATGTCCGTACAGGCAAATCTTATGATATGCCATGGCCTTGGGGAGGCAATTGCGGGGTTGTAGATTTTACAAAACCTGAGGTGGCAGATTGGTGGGGCAGCTATCAGCAGAAACCTTTAAACGATGGAGTTCGCGGATTTTGGACAGATATGGGAGAACCAGCATGGAGCAATGAAGATGCTGTTGACAGACTCAATATGAAACATCATCTTGGAATGCATAACGAGATTCATAATGTTTATGGTTTTACTTGGGATAAGGTGGTTACAGAGCAGTTTTATAAGCATAATCCAAATAAAAGAATATTTCAAATGACCAGAGCGGCTTATGCGGGGTTGCAGCGTTATACTTTTGGATGGAGCGGTGATTCAGGAAATGGTAGCAATGTGCTGGATGGATGGAAACAAATGGCCAATCAGATTCCTGTAGGTCTTTCTGCAGGGATGGGGCTAATTCCGTTTTGGACCTGCGATATTTCAGGGTACTGCGGGGATATAAAGGATTATGATGCTATGGCAGAATTATATGTAAGATGGCTGCAGTTTGGTGTTTTTACCCCATTGAGCCGCGCCCATCATGAAGGTGGAAACGCAGTTGAACCATGGAAATTCGGAACGGAGGCAGAAAATATAAGCCGAAAAAGTATAGAATTAAAATACAAGCTTTTCCCATATCTATATACATATGCCCGCGAAGCTCACGATACGGGACTGCCGATCATGAGAGCCTTGCTGTTGGAATATCCGAATGATAAAGAAACATTTAAATTAAATGGGCAGTTTCTTGTTGGAAAAGAACTCTTGGTAGCACCGGTCGTAGAACAAGGTGCTGTTACTAAAGATGTATACCTTCCTGAAGGAGAGTGGATTGATTTTAATAATTGCAAAACTAAGTATAAAGGAGAGCAATGGATTACTGTTGATGCCCCCTTGAATACAATTCCTGTCTTTGTGAAGAAAGGGAGCATAATTCCACAGATGCCTGTAATGCAGTATATTGATGAAAAGAAAGTATATCCGGTTACATTTGACATTTTTCCAGGTAATCTAAATAAAGAAACCTCTTTTACATTCTATGAAGACGACGGAGAAAGCCGTGATTACGAAAGAGATGTCTTCTGTAAAACCAAGATAACTTCAAAGGCTTCAAATGAAGAAATCAAGATTACTGTCGGTGAGCGTGAATATAAAGGATATAGTCCTGCCGGCCCAAGAAATTTCATTCTAAAAATTCATGCATCGAACAAACCTAAGGATGTTTTTGCAGGTGGAGAAAAACTTAAAAATGTTAAACCGCATGTTTTGGAGAAAAATATTGAAGCCGATTTTACAAAAATAAACTGGAGCTGGAATGAAGCTGAAAATGTTATCTCAGTAAGAATTCCTGATTCAGGAAAAAATGCAGTAATCACAATTAAAAATTAAATACTATTATACTCACAATGAAACACTTTTTTCTCACCGCTATTTTGTGGTTTGGCATTTTTACTGCCAATGCACAGGATTTAAAATCGCCTGACGGCAACTTTTTAATGCACTTTTCCCTGGAGGCAGACGGTACTCCGGTTTATAAATTAATTTATAAAGGAAAAGACGTTATAAAAGCAAGCAAGTTAGGTTTTACGCTTAAAAATGATAATAAGTCCTTATTAAATGATTTTAAAATAGAAGACACTAAAACTAGTTCTTTCGATGAAAATTGGAAACCTGTATGGGGAGAAGTTTCATCAATTAGAAACAATTATAATGAATTGGCTGTAAGCCTGAGCCAAAAAGAAACAGATAGAAAAATGATCATTAGATTTCGTCTTTTTGATGATGGACTGGGTTTCCGTTACGAATTTCCCCAGCAAAATAACCTGATTTATTTCACCATTAAGGAAGAACGAACCCAGTTTGCTATGGCGGGAGACCATACCGCTTATTGGATTCCCGGAGACTATGATACGCAGGAATACAATTATAGTACTTCAAAACTTTCTGAAATAAGAGGCCTGATGGAAAAAGCATATACAAAAGGAAATGCTTCGCAGACGTCATTCTCTCCAACCGGCGTGCAGACTTCACTAATGATGAAAAGCCAGGATGGATTGTATATTAACCTGCATGAAGCTGCATTAATTAATTATTCCTGCATGCATCTTAATCTAGATGATAAAAATTTTGTATTTGAATCATGGCTGACGCCTGATTCACATGGGGATAAGGGTAAGATGCAGGCACCTTGCAAAACGCCATGGAGAACTGTTATTGTTAGTGATGATGCACGTAACATTTTGGCTTCGAAATTGACTTATAACTTGAACGAACCAAGTAAAATTCAAGAAACATCATGGATCAAACCAACAAAATATGTGGGTGTATGGTGGGAAATGATTTCAGGAAAAAGTACCTGGTCTTACACTGATGAATTTCCTTCTGTTCAGCTTGGCGTTACCGATTTCTCTAAAGCCAAACCAAATAGGAAACATGGCGCAACTACCGCCAATGTGAAAAGATATATAGACTTTGCAGCTAAAAATGGATTTGATGCGGTGCTGGTTGAAGGATGGAACGAAGGCTGGGAAGACTGGATTGGCCATGAGAAAGATTATGTTTTTGATTTCGTTACGCCATATCCCGATTTTGACATAAAAGGATTAAATGAATATGCACATGCAAAGAAGGTAAAACTTATTATGCATCATGAAACTTCAGGGGCGGTACGTAATTATGAGCGTCATATGGATGCTGCATACAAATTGATGAAGCAATATGGTTACGATGCTGTAAAAAGTGGATATGTAGGCAATATACTTCCGCTTGGTGAGACGCATTACAGCCAATGGACAAATAATCATTATCAATATGCCATTGAGAAAGCAGCAGATTATCAAATTATGGTAAATGCGCACGAAGCAGTCCGTCCGACTGGAATTGCACGTACTTATCCAAATCTTATCGGAAATGAAGCTGCACGTGGAACCGAATATCAGGCTTTCGGTAATGACAGAAATAATGCAAACCATGTCACAATACTGCCTTTTACAAGACTGATTGGTGGACCAATGGACTATACTCCGGGAATTTTTGAAATGGATGTAACAAATGGTTCACATGTAAACGCTACTATTGCTAATCAATTAGCGCTTTACGTAACGATGTACAGTCCATTGCAGATGGCGGCAGATTTTCCTGAAAACTATGAACGTTTTGCAGATGCTTTCCAATTTATTAAGGATGTTGCGGTGGATTGGGATGACAGCAGATATCTTGAAGCTGAACCTGGCCAGTATATTACAGTAGCCAGAAAGGCCAAAGGAACTGACAACTGGTTTTTAGGAAATGTAAACGGAGAAACAGCGCGTGTGTCCAATATCGATCTTGGATTTCTTGAAAAAGGGAAAAAGTATACCGCTGTAATTTATGCTGATGCTAAAGACGCAAATTATAAAACTAATACCCAGGCCTACACAATCCGTAAAGTTGTTGTTACGAGCAATTCAAAGCTTTCGCAATTTTCGGCTTCGGGTGGAGGATATGCTATTAGTTTTTATCCTGTAGCTGATGCAGCAAAAAAAAAGTGATAAAGACCTAAACAAAATAAAAATTTAATTAATTAGTTTTTTAAAGATCGTTGCTGTTAAACAGACTGCAGCGATCTTTATGTATTATAACTAACCTCTTGAATATTTAACCTTAAGTAAGATGAAAAAATACATATTTAATCATGTTTTCTTTTTTTTGATGCTATGCGGCAGCAATTATTTGTATAGCCAGGATCCGTGGAAGCTTTCGGCAGATAAACCGGATTCCAATAATTATTATGGAGAAACGGTGGCTAATGGCATGATCGGAATTATATCGTCACCGGAGCCTTTAAAAGTGAAAGAAGTAGTATTGGCAGGAACGTACGATATCTACAAGCGTGGAAGGGTCAGTAGTTTCATTCCAAATTACAATCTGCTGAATATGAAACTGGCTTTTAATGGTGAATCTGTGCAGACCTATAATATTAATAATTATAAGCAGGAACTGGATATGCGCAATGGGGCTTTCACGGGGTCTTTTCAATTTAAGGATTTAGCAACTGTAACATATTCATACTATGCTTTGCGTCATCTTCCGCATTGTATAATGATGGTTGTCAATATAAATACGCAAAAAGATACCGAAATCAACGTAGAGAATCTTTTGGAGACTCCCTCTTCACTTAACAACCAGCAGAATTATTTTCAGAATATTACAAATACCCATGTTAATATACCATTATTGACTTCTGTTGCATTTACGCCCACAGGAAGATCTAAAATAGCTGTTTCAAATACATTCCTTTTTGATGAAGGGAAAAAGCTGCAACCTGAGATCCTGCACAGAATGAATGACGCTGATATGCATGCAATGTCATTTGACAAAAAAATAAAAGCGGGCAAGACTTATTCTTTTGCTTTGATAGGCAGTCTTATATCATCAGATCATATAAATGATCCTTATAATGAAGCTGAAAGGCTGACTATTTATGCAGCCTTAGAAGGAAAGTCAAGGCTTTTAAACAGACATATGCAAGAATGGAATAGCCTCTGGCAGAGTGATATCCAAGTAGAAGGAGATCCCCAAGCGCAACAGGATATAAGAAGCATGCTTTATCATCTCTATTCTTTCACAAGAAAAAGCACATCTCTTTCTCCATCGCCGATGGGGCTGAGCGGGCTTGGATATAACGGACATGTGTTTTGGGATACCGAAATCTGGATGTTTCCTCCCATGCTGCTGCTTCATCCTGAAATAGCAAAAAGCATGATTGAATATCGTTATCAGAGGCTGGATGCAGCACGTAAAAAAGCTGCCATTTATGGATATGATGGCGCAATGTTTCCCTGGGAAAGTGCAGATTCCGGAGCAGAAGAAACTCCGGTGAATGCTTTAACGGGAGCTTTTGAGCATCATGTAACAGGAGATGTGGCCATTGCTGCCTGGCAGTATTATCTTGTTACAGGTGACAAGGAATGGCTGAAAGAAAAAGGGTGGCCGATATTAAAAGCAACTGCTGAATTTTGGGCGAGCCGAGTAGAGAAGAATGATAAAGGAGAATATGAAATAAAGAATGTCGTTGCAGCAGATGAATGGGCTGAAAATATTGACAACAATGCTTATACGAACGGAACAGCTATCAGAAATCTGCAGTATGCATCTAAATGTGCAACTGTATTGGGTGTCATAGCTCCCAAAGAGTGGACTTTGATTGCAGATAAAATTCTAATTTCGAAGATGAGTAATGGAGTAACCAGAGAGCACGATAGCTATACGGATCAGAATATCAAGCAGGCCGATGCCAATCTATTAGCATATCCATTGAAGCTTATAACCGATAAAGAACAGATAGAAAGGGATTTGAAATATTATCAAACTAAAATTCCCCAGTCAGACACTCCCGCTATGACACAAGCTATATTTTCATTACTCTACAGCCGCTTAGAGGATAGCGACCAGGCTTATCATTGGTTTAAAGATGCTTATCAACCGAACCTTAACCCTCCTTTCAGGGTCATTTCAGAATGCAAGGGAGGGACAAACCCATACTTTTCGACAGGTGCAGGAGGTGTTCTTCAAGCCGTAATAATGGGATTTGGAGGTTTGGATATTGATGCTGCCGGAGGCATAAAACAAGTTAAATCAGTATTGCCTAAGAACTGGAAAAAATTAACAATAACCGGAATCGGAATAGAAAAAAAGACTTTTGTACTAACTCATTAAAAATAGTAATAGGAGCCGAGGAGATAACTAAGATAAAAAAGTTTCAAGACAAGAGTTTGAGGTTAATTACCGTTAACCTCTTGTCTTTTTTATGTAGTTTCTGTGGATGCTTATATTGGAAATGATTAGTAATGTTTCGAACTTGAGCCTTCAAATTGTTTTAATACAGTGGTAAATTCTTATAATTTTTTTTATTATATGGTCTTTCCGTACAGACTTTGCAGTGGGTGTTCTTTTCCTCCAGCGGAAGAAACTGCTTTTGTGGATCTGAAAAATCCGGCACATCTTCTCGACAGGAAATATTTCAGCATTTTCTCTGATGAATTCATATTTCACCCGCCGCTCTTGGAGAAGATATTTTGAGCCTTTTTTAGGATGTCCCTTTCAATTTCTAATTCTTTTATCTGTTTCCGAAGCTTCTGCAGTTCATTTTTATGGGATATTTCAGCTGAAGTTTTCTTTATGGTAAATCTGTCTTCGAGGTAAAGCTTCTTCCAGTGCTGAAGGGTACTTGTACTGATGTTGAGTTCTCTTGCCACGTCACCGACTCTTCCGCAGTGGATGCTCATGGAAGCGACCAGAATCTTAAAGCTTAAAGTAAAGGTTCTCCTCGTATTTTTCATGCTGTTAAAATTAGCAGGAATAAAATTAGCTGACAGTCAGAAATTTTAGGCAATATATCATCATTTTTTAGTACTTCAGATAAACACTGCCTAAGCTTTTAGTCGCAAATAAGGTATCAACTCCATGAACCTCTGTGCACCGATTCTGCACCAATTCAAATTTTTACTATTTCAATATTAAATCATGCACGAAATTTTAAATACTAACGAATTAACATGTAGTAGTATTATTCATTTTTCTGTTTGACAAAAATAAGAAAAATACAGAATATTTCCGATTTAGAAATTAAAATTTCTGATGCATAGTGGCTATAAAGGGATCAGTTCCGGTTAAAAAAAAGACAACTCAAAGAGTTGTCTTAATAAATAATAAAATACGTAAAAATTACTTTTTACAATCTTTCGGAGCACAAGATCCCGAATCGTTATTACAGCAATGCGTTGAACACTTTTCAGTGCAGTTTTTCTTAGTATCAGTTTTTGATAAGCTCGCATAAGCGAAGATACTTCCAGCAGACAATACCAATGCTGCAAGAGTAATGTACATTTTGTTTTTCATAATTTAAATTTTTAATGATTAATACTAACTAAGACGTACTAATCTAAAAATGATGCAAACTTTGTTGATTTTTTTTCTAACAGCTTGAATTTTGTATATATGAAGCTTACGTAGATGGTCTGGTGATCAGCATTTTCCTCCGCTGCACGATTTTTTAGAAGTAACATTCATAACATTTCCACGACGGTCTAACTCAATACTGCAGCAATCTAGAAGCATTTCTTTTAATTTGGATCTGCCTCTTTGGACTCGAGATCGTATTGACGGATAGGCAAGGTTGTATTTTTCTGTTAAATCTTTCTGTTTAATTCCATGAATTTCGCTATCCATGATGATATCCCGATAGTCTTCAGGTAACCGCTCAATGAATTTTATGAGACAACAATCCAGACTTTCTGTATTATCAAAATCTGTTTCATGCATTATTTTTTGCATCATACATTCGGTCAGCTCTGATTTTTTATGATTGGAATTTTTACGGTAATAGTCAATGATGGAATTTCTTGTGATTGTGAAAATCCAGCTTTTTAATTTGCTTTCATCAGTCAGTGATCCTAAATTCTCGTTTATCTTTATAAAAACCTCCTGCAAAACATCAGATGCATCGCCCGTATCATTTATACGGGCCTTAATATAATTGCCCAAAATGATATAAAACTGATTATGAATAGTATTTATCTCCAAATTCATAAATTAAATGTTCTGTTTGTTTAGAAAGCTGGATTAACAACAATTGATTTTATTTCTGAAATTATTCCATACATAGGCAGTTTTTGGAATACATAATAAAATATGAAGAATTGCCATTAGGATAGCTCCCGGCAGTAGATTTATAATTAACAAATTAAAAAAGCTTGGAGATTGATTTATATTAGAAATCATTATTTCTCCATTTTGAAAAGTAAATCTGATGGAGAGATAAACCGCAATTGACGCAAAATGAAACCCATTTACGAATAAATGAACAATATATTCCCAGCGTGGAAGCTCGCCCATAAACTGCCTGCTGTCTTTTTCTATAAAAGCGTCATACCCGAGCACTAGTATATCTAAAAGGACAATGGTTAAGCCTATTACAAAACTAGTATGATTATCTTGTTTCAAGAACAAAAAATAAAGGATTGCCGGAAAGAAAATAGCTCTCAAAGTATGAGTAACGTGCTCAGTTTTACTTTCTTCCCGATTGTGAAGCTGGTATTTGTAAATATGCAGATAAAAGCCATCATACAAGGCCAAGACTGCAAATAGAACAAGAAAGAAGGATGAAATGATAATTGCTGTTTCCATTTTATTTTTAATTGATTATAAAAGCAAAACTATTGGAAAGTATAATTAGCAAAAAGGACAAATGTCCTCGAATTTACTTGGTAATTTCTTTTCTGATCCTGCTCAGCGTCCTGCGTGTTATTCCTAGATAGCTTGCAATATCAGTTACTGAAGCCTTGTTTACAACTGCAGGCTGTTCCTTAAGCATACGCATGTATTTTTCCTTTGCGCTTTCATTGCTCAAAACACTGGCATACTGTTCCATCACCATATACTGCCGCTCAGCAATTGTCCTTCCGATATTCTGCCAGAGAGCACTTTTTTGATAGAGAATCTGCAGGTCATTGTAACTGATTGTTATAAGTTCGGTATCTTCTACAGCCTGAATGGAAAGTTCCGAAGGCTGCTGCGAAATAAAGCTCTTATAGGATGCTGTCAAATTATTTTCTGCACAGAAACAAGAAGTCACTTCTTCGGATTTTTCATTTATGTAATATGTCCTGAGCAGCCCTTTTTTTATAAAAGCGGCTTCATGTGAGGTTTTGCCGATCTCTGCAAAATAACTGTTTCTGGCTAATGTCCTTATTTTGAAATACTGGCTGTAATTTTCAAATTCCTGATCGCTGACAGGGACAATGCTCTTTAAAAATAATTTAAAACTTTCCATAGTAGGTTTTATTTCAATATTTTAATATGCTTTTCTAAGCATAAACGCGTAAATGTCTGGAAGAGGACTTTCCTCAATAGCACGGGCTGTTTTTTCAATATCATAAGGTACTCTTATGAATTCTACTTTAATGCCGTCTTTTTTGGAAAGATTACTGCTTTTTTCAATGGTGATTACTGCATAACAGCAGTCTGGATTTCTATCTTTTGGTTTTCCAACCGACCCTGCATTAATGGCATGAAAATAACTGCCTTTTTTATTAGGATTTTCCAATATGCGATGATAAGGTAAATGAGAATGTCCGCAGATAAGAATGTCTGTATTGGAATCAAGAAAGATGTTAGTGAAATCTTTTTCGTTTTTATCCTCAAGCAAATATTCCTTGTTGCTGTAAGGACTCCCATGGACCATCAAAATTTTTATAAGTTTGTTAGCCGTCTGATATTCAAGTTTAATATGGGCAGGAAGAGCAGAAAGATATTTTATCTGCTCTTTGCCCACAATCTGATATGCATAGCTTTCAATGTCATTTGAACCGTCATTGTGTATCTCGACAGCCTTGACATCGTGATTTCCTGCAAGGGTAGGGATATGCTTTTTACGGATCTCATTGATCACGGCATTGGGGCATAAATTGTAGCCTACTAAATCTCCTAAGCAGTAAACAGCATCAATATTCTGCTCTTCAATACTTTTTAAGGTCTGCTCCAATGCGGGGAAGTTCGCATGTATATCCGATATTATTGCAATTCTCATATTTTTTTAAGCAGTTTCTGCAGATACCTGTTTTGTGAAATACTTCTTTCTGAACCAGAATGCAAGGTTTACTAATGCTATAAGAGCAGGTACTTCTACCAAAGGACCTATAACACCTGCAAATGCCTGGCCGCTGTTTATTCCAAACACGCCGATTGCCACGGCAATGGCAAGTTCAAAATTATTTCCGGTGGCTGTAAAAGCTATAGATGTAGCCTTTGAATAGTCAGCCCCAAAATATTTTCCAGTGAAAAAACTGATGATAAACATTAAAGTAAAGTAAATCACAAGCGGTATTGCAATACGCACGACATCCATAGGGATCTGAATAATAAGTTCCCCTTTCAGGCTAAACATTACAATAATTGTAAAGAGCAACGAAATAAGTGTAATTGGCGAGATAAACGGCACGTACTTATTCTCAAACCATTCAGAACCTTTTAAGGCTATCAAAGCATAACGGCTTATGATTCCCAGAGCAAATGGAATACCTAAATAGATACCGACGCTCTCGGCAATCTGTGAAATGCTGATATTGACTTCGAAGCCATCATATCCAAAATAGGGAGGTAGAATGGTTATAAAAATGTATGCATATACGCTATAAAGCAGCACCTGAAAAATACTGTTAAGTGCGATAAGTCCTGCTGCATACTCACGGTTTCCGTCTGCCAGATCGTTCCATACCACAACCATTGCGATACAGCGTGCCAGACCGATCAGGATCACTCCAATCATGTATTCAGGATATCCGTTCAAAAACAGGAGCGCCAATAAAAACATTAAGACAGGGCCTACGATCCAGTTCAGGAATAAAGAAGCGCCTAAGACTTTAGTGTTTTTGAAAACCTGACCCATCTGCTCGTATTTTACTTTTGCCAGAGGCGGATACATCATCAGGATAAGTCCTATTGCCAATGGAATGTTTGTTGTTCCGCTGGAGAATGAATTGATGAAACCTCCGCTTGAAGGAATAAAGTATCCTATTGCCACGCCTATAGCCATAGCAAGGAAAATCCAAAGGGTTAAGAAGCGGTCAAGGAAGCTTAACTTTTTGCGTCCGACGGCTGGTGCACAATTATTTGCTGACATTTTATTTTTTTATTTGTGAGAATACGTAAAACATTTCAGTTCCTATCTGCAGGCTTCGCTCCAGATAAGTTTCCTTCTGCTGAGGCGTTCCGTCAGAAATTTTTGGATCATCAAAAGTGATCGGGATTCTTTTCTCTGCGCCTGCTATAAACGGGCATCCTCCGTCAGCCTGCGAGCAGGTCATTATTGCTGCGAATCCGCTTTCAGGATTGAAATCATCATCATAGGTTTTGGAAAAACCGATGACAGGAAGTTCATCAGCTGAATATTTTATGGAATAAACCGGGTTTGATCCCTCTGAAAGCGTTTTAATCTTAAATCCTGAATCCTTCAAAGCCTCCGCTGCCATCGGGAAAAGGGCAGTAGCCTCTGTTCCCCCTGAATAGCATGAAACGTTTTTGATGCCGTAATAGGTAGCCGCAGTCTGCGCCCAAACCTGCGAGAGGTGGCTTCTTCTGGAATTATGTGTGCAGATTAGGTTTAGTCTGGTTTCCAGCTTGCTGTCCACTTTAGTCTGAATGAAGTCGATTAATGGCTGCAGGACTGCTTTGCGATCTTCGGAGATCTGCTTAAAATCAAATGATTTAACGGTATTCTCAATTTCTGAATATAACATAGTTTTTTGGCTGTAAAGGTTTATTAATTATCTGTTTAATGATTAGCAGCATCCTCCGCCCGGAGTGCATGAATTAGCATTATCAGTATTTAACTGAGATAATTTTACTTTTGGCTTATCAGATGGAATACCGCACTGCTCCTGAGCAAGGCAGGCAGTCTGTTTATTAAGTAAAGTGAAGTTTTTGCCGTTAAAATCCAAATCGTATTTACCGATAGTAGTGTTCTGGTACTCCACTTCAATTTCATTGTCTTCAATTCCCAATACTTTTTCTGAAAGCTCAATGATGTGGATCAGCTTTCCGGGTTTAAGCCTGTGCTCGTAGTCGTTGGCATCCCAAAGCTGGAAATTTACAACAGTCTCTTTTCTTACTGTTCCTCCGCAGTCTATGAAGTTTTTGGTAACCAGGCCTACTTCAGTGACGTGAAAATATTCCGGTACAAATGTGCCGTTGGGCAGTTCAAAATTCACAGCTTCTACTGTTTTAAGGACTTCTTTAATTTCTGAAAGTTTCATAATTTTTCATATTTAGTTCAACTATATTTTTTATTAAATAATAACGGAGCTTCTTCTTTCAAGAAGCGCAGTATCTCTCCAGATACCATTTTGTTTTCCGATTTTCTCCCTTGTTCCAAGTATCCTGAAGCCTGCTTTTTCATGAATTCGCAGGCTTGCTGTATTCTCAGGAAAGATCCCTGCCTGAAGCGTCCAGATACCTTCTGCTTCGCTCTGCCTGACAAGTTCATTTAAAAGGGTAAGCCCGATTCCTTTTCCTGAATGTGAGGGATCCATGTATACGCTCACTTCTGCAACCCCTGCATAAACGCAGCGTGAAGAAACAGGGGTAAGGGCAGCCCAACCAATCACTTTGCCATCTTCCTGCATCACAACTCGGCAGGACTTAAGATGTGACTGATCCCAGTCTTCCCATGAAGGGGCGCTGGTCTGGAAAGTGGCATTGCCGGTATCTATTCCTTTTTGGTAGATTATTTTTACCTGATCCCAGTGTTTGTCTGAAAGTTTTCTGATTTCCATATTTTTATAGATTAGCAGCATTCGCTTCGCTTTTTTGCCAGATGATCTGATATGTGCTCAAAGAAGCCTTTTATCTTTTCCAGACCAGGCTCGTTGATGCAGTAGCAGATCGAGTTTCCTTCAATGCTTCCTTTAATGAGCCCTGCATTTTTCAACTCTTTCAAATGCTGTGAAACTGTCGGCTGTGAAAGGGGAAGTTCGTTTACAATATCTCCGCAGATGCAGGCATCCACTTTTAATAAATATTCCATAATAGCAATACGCGCAGGATGGCCTAATGCTTTGGATAAAACAGCCAGCTCATTCTGGCTTTCTGTAAAGTGATCTGTTTTTGTTGCTCCCATCGTTTTATATTTATATTGCAATATTACGATATAAAATTTAAAGAAAAAAGATTTTATGTTTTTCTTTTGCAGTGTAAGATGCATTAGGTAATCATTGCATAAAAATAGCAGATGCAAAAATAGCAGTGAAAAAAAAATATTGCTCTTTTAATAGCCTAATGAAAAATTAAATTTCAATTCTCCTAAAACAGCCATTGCAGAATCTCTTTTTTATGTAGTATTGCAAAAGCTTAGATATTGACCATGTAAGCATTATTTGGTTTATGATAAATAGCCGCTAAAAGGGATAGTAAGAACGGAAAAGTTTGGGACAAGCCCATTACCGGCGCTGTAAATCATTAAATGGGCAAAATGAAAATATAAAAAAAGAGTATAAATACTGATAATTTAAAAGCAGCAATCTTAATCAGGCTGATGGTTGGATCTGTATTTCTTTTAGAAGGAATTCAGAAATTTTTATTTGCTGAGACAAATGGATCAGGACGATTTAAAAAAAAGGGTCTGCCTTTGCCTGATTTTTTTAGGTAATTTTGTCGGCACATTTGAAATAGTTTTCGGAGCGTTGATTCTCTTTGGGCTTTTGACAAGACCGGCAAGTATTCCACCTATCATTATTATGCTTGCTGCAGCTGCGACAGCCAAATCGGAAGTTTTGGCCCAAAAAGGGTTTTGGGAAATGATGCATGGAAGCAGAACGGACTGTAATGCTTTTGGGAAGCATTTTTTATCGATTAAAGGCGCAGGGTATGGGTCGGTGGACAATATTTTAACGAAAAATGGAGACTAAAGCAGATTTAAAAGAGATCGCAAAAGTTTTTCTAAAACTTGGCATTATTGGTTTTGGCGGCCCTGCTGCACATATTGCCATGATGCAGGATGAAGTGGTTAGAAAAAGGAAATGGCTGACCGAACAGCATTTTTTGGACTTAATTGGTGCAGTAAACCTGATTCCAGGGCCCAATAGCACGGAAATGGCAGTCCATATCGGCCACGAAAAAGGAGGCTGGAAAGGTTTGATGATCGCAGGGCTTTGTTTTATTTTGCCAGCCGTTTTTATTATGGGAATTTTTGCTTACTTCTATAAGCAGCACGGACAAATCCCGGAAGCACAGCCTTTTATTTATGGAATAAAACCGGCCGTTATTGCTGTTATTGTTGGTGCGGTTTTTCCATTGGCAAAAAAAGCGCTGAAATCAGCAGAACTGGTACTCATCGGACTGCTTGTTTTGTCGGGTTCACTCTCCGGCTTCAGTGAAATATATTTGATGTTTGGTGCTGGATTTTTTGCTTTGCTGCTGACTTATATGCGAGACAGAAAGCAAAGCAATATCAAAGGTTTTGTTCCTTTGTCTCTAGTGCAGATCACGCACCCGGCAATTCTGGCACCCGGCAGTGCAAATCTGTTTTTTATTTTTCTAAAAATTGGGGCTGTACTTTACGGAAGCGGTTATGTTTTGTTTGCTTTTCTTGACACAGAATTAGTTTCAACAGGGCTTTTAACACGCCAGCAATTGATTGACGCAATTGCAGCAGGGCAATTCACACCTGGACCCGTTTTTTCTTCAGTAACTTTTATAGGTTATCAAATCAACGGTTTCACAGGAGCAGCGGTTTCGACAATTGCCATATTTTTACCTTCTTTTATATTTGTGGCATTGTTAAATCCAATGGTAAAGAGAATGCGAAACTCACAACTATTTGCAGTATTTTTGGACGCGGTAAATGTGGCATCAGTAGCAATAATTGCTGCAGTTTGTTTTGATATGGGAAAAGAAGCGATTACCGACTGGCGGACAATTTTAATCGCAGTTTTAAGTCTGGCAATTGCATTTGGATACAAGAAATTAAATAGTGCTTTTGTAGTTTTAGGCGGTTCGTTAATGGGCTGTCTGCTGACCCTTATATGACCAGAAACATATATGCTGATAAGCAGGGAGGGCAGCAGATTTAACAAATATGTAAAAAAAACAAAATATTATAATAATAAAGCACAGCAGTAAAAAGCAATTACAAAAAAAAAGGATGGATAAATTATTTAATAAAAAGTATTTTCTGATTGGTTTGTTTTCACTTTTATATCTTCCATCGGACGCCCAGACTCCTTATTATGATTTAAAATCAGATAAGTGGGGAGTGAAAAACAATGGCCGCATTGCAGTAAAGCCCCAATACGATTTTATTGGTGTTTTCAGGGATGGAAAAGCGCAGATCACGCTAAATAAAAAGCAAGGATACATTGATGAGACCGGCAGAGAAATTATTCATCCGAAATATTGGGCAATATATGAATTTAATCAAGGTCTGGCTATTTTTATTAATCATATAAATGGAACGCAGATTTATCAGTGGGGAGTGGTTAAAGATAATGGAGAAGAAATTGTGCCGGCTAAATATCATCGTATTGGCAATTATGAAAATGGATTTGCAGTTGTAAGCTTAATTTCAAAACTTGGTGTAATAAACACTTCAGGTGTTGAAATTGTAAAGGCAAAATATGATAAAATTATATGGAGCAATAATAAAGCAATAAACAGTTTTATAGTGGAGCTTAACGGAAAACAAGGAATTGTATCGGAAACTGGGCAAGAAACAGTTCCGCTGAAGTATGACAATATAGCCCCTTATAAGGATGGGGCAGCTCAAGTGACTGCACAAAAAAAAATAGGTCTTATTGATCACTTTGGTAAAGAAATCGCAGCGGCAAAATATGAATGCATTGGTAGTTTCCAGGAAAACCTTGCAGTAGTAAAATTAAATAGCAAATCCGGCTGTATTGATAAAAGGGGAAAAGAAATCATTCCCTTGCAATATGATGCGGTTTCCGGATTTTTTGATGGTTATGCCATAGTGATTATCAATAATAAAAGAGGTGTAATTAACCTGAAAAATGAAATAATAATTCCCATAAAATATGATTCAATGTCATATTTTATTAAGGGAATCTCATATGTAGAATCAGCAGGCAAAGAATTTTTCATTAATATCAAAGAAGAGCATGTTGCCGGGGAGCCATATCTGAAGAATTTTAGATTTTAATTAGATTAGCGATGTCTAAATTTCAAAACTAAGTATTAGAATAAAGAGTAAAGATAGATTTTAAAGCAGCGGAAATTAATGGTAATTTGTCGTTTATAAGGCTTTAGAGCTTTTAAAAGAAAGGAGCCAGAGATTTGTAAGCAATCTTAAAATAAACCGTAATCTTATGCAGCAGGCCAATGAAACTTCATAGGACAGCATCCTTTTGCTGTGATTCTAAGCCGTATTGACATCCGGACTTCTGCCGAATTAATTTTCGGCCGGGGACTTGGCGATATTTTCAGTGTGCGCAATCGCGGGAAACATTATCAATGAGGACATTTTAGGGAGCATGAGTTTGGCTGTAAAGCGGCAGGTTCAAAAATAATTGCAGTATTAGGCCATACAAAATGCGGAGCTGTAAAAGGTGCCTGCGACCATCTTGAAATGGGGTAACCTTACATCGCTGCTGACCAAAATAAGACCGGAAGCTGATGATGAAACCCATACATAAGAAAACCGCAGTTCGTGCAATGCTGCTTTTGTAGAGAATGTGTCTGTTATTAATATTAAACGTACTGTTTCATCGATAATGCAGCGCAGTCCAATATTGAAAGAAATGATTGAAAATGGAGAAATTCGAATTGCTGGAGGATCACACGACATTACTACAGGCGAGGTGACATTTTTTCCTGAAACTATTAAATTAGGATCGTAAAAAGCAAGGACATCAGATTCTCTGAATATTGAAAATAAGCAGTGAGAAAAAAGGGCATTCATCGTAGATTAAAATGACATTTTTTCATAGTGAATAATGAAAAAATGTCAGAATTATCCCCTGGCATATTATTTGTTTTTTTCCTTGTGCGCACCTTTGTGCAAGTTCAAAAATTTATTGTATAACAATTTTAAAAATTACTGTTATGAATCTTATTAAAAGAAACGGAAGCCATGTGCCGGCTTTCCAACGCTTGTTTTTTGATGATGTTTTTGGCCGCGATCTTTTCAATTGGGAAAACAACAATTTTTCAACCACAAGCACCACACTGCCTTCAGTGAATATTAAGGAAACTGATGAGAATTATGAAGTGGAGGTTGCCGCTCCCGGTATGAGCAAGGATGACTTCAAGGTTACCCTTGATAATGGACAGCTGCTTATTTCTTCGTCTAAACAGGAACATGTAAATAAAGAGGAAGAAAATTACACCCGCAGAGAGTTCAGCTACCAGTCTTTCCAGAGAAGTTTTATACTGCCTAAAAATGTAGTGGACGAAGATAGAATTCGTGCCCGTTACGAAAATGGAATTTTACTGCTGTCGATTCCAAAACTGGAACAGGCCAGACAAAAATCACCAAGGATGATAGAGATTTCTTAAAAACTTTTATCAATTTTTTTATTGAAAGCTGCCCTATAAAGGCAGCTTTCTTGATAATAATTTAAAAATATGCTCTCACAATTATTCTCGGGGATCGCTGTGCTTTCCCTTATTGTCTTATTGCTGATTTTATTGCTTCGGCGGTTAAAGCAGCCTTACTTTATCGCCTACATAGCGGCCGGCGTGCTTTTAGGTCCTCAGGTATTTAATATTATCCACAAACCTGATGTTATATCAGAACTTGGTGAGATAGGGATTATTATTATGATGTTTTCCATTGGAAGCGAGATTGACCTTCAATATCTCACGCGTAATTTTTACAAGCCGCTGTTGATTTCAGTTGTTCAGGTCGTGCTTAGTTTTATCTGCATGTATTTTGTAGGATCATATGCGGGATGGGAAATTACAACAATTGTGTTGACTGCTTTTACAATCAGCATCAGCAGTTCGGCTATTGTATTTCAGTATCTGGCCAGAACAGGCCAAATTAAAAGTCAGCTCGGCATGATTACCTGCGGTGTATTATTAATGCAGGATATATTGGTTATACCTATGATGCTGGCTTTGAATTTTATGTCAGGCGCCGCCGTATCAGCAGTTCAATTGATAAAAGTATGTGCAGGAGGCGTACTGATGATTCTTTTTTTGAAAGGGGCTCTGACTAAAAAACTTTTTAAAATTCCGATGCGCAAAGAGATTGCTGCTGACCATGAACTGCAGGTTTTTATCGGCTTCAGCATCTGTTTCACAATGGCCTGGATCAGCGGATGGTTTGGCTTGTCTACCGCCTTTGGTGCTTTTGCTTCAGGAATATTAATCGGGCATGATAAGGCAACCCGCTGGCTGGGGAGTTCCCTTATTCCTTTCAGGGTATTTTTTATGGCTTTCTTTTTCTTAGCTGTAGGACTGCAGTTGGATATTAATTTTTTTATTCAAAATAAAGGTACAGTTATATTGATTTCATTTTCAGTACTCTTTATAAACAGCCTGATCAATACCATCCTTTTTAAACTGACCAAGAACTCCTGGCGAGACAGTTTATATGCGGGGGCACTCTTATCGCAGATAGGGGAATTCAGTTTTATTTTAATGACCATGGCAGCTTCTTTAAAATTAGTAGAAAATTATACGTATCAAATAACACTGGCTGTAATTACTTCAACTATGATGCTTACTGCAATCTGGCTTATGATTATCCAGAGGCTGATTTTCAGGCTGAAATAGAAATGAAAGATTGTTTTTTTTTGACCGGCAGGGCTGTAATTTCTTTTTCTGGGAATTAGTTTTTTAAAAGCCCCTAAGAAAAAACATGCCAGTGATAAATTGATTGCGAGAGGCCTGTCTAAGTTAATATGAATTGCTATCAGCATCATAAAATATACTATGATTGACAGTGCTTATTTTTTAGGAGCTCTTCCCGCTGTGCGCTGCAATCTTTGCGTTGAACCCCGCAGCAAAAGATTTTACTGCTATCGGTGCTGGGGATGCTCAGACACGCTTTTTTGTCTTGGAGAACTGCACTTCAAGCCCGCTTTTTGCACTTCTAATCAACAGCCAATCCCCTGTTTATAGTGATGCAGTAAACATAGCAGCGGCGTGGCTTTAGATTAATAAAAAAACAGAAGGTTATAATAAAAAAGGCGCCAATTGCCTTGAATTGGCGCCTTTTGGCTGTGGAGAGAGCAACAGGACAAATTTCTGTAAAATTTTTGGACGATTTGAAGAGATTGTCATACTGCATTTAGTGCCTTTCTTTCATTGGCTTTATCAATTTGGTTTGGATGTCCTGTTGGGGATCGATCGAAAAATCTATTTAATTTTTTTTGACAGCTTAAACAGAATTCACCTTAGCTTTATGTGACACTTTTGGAGGCAGCTCCAGCACCCAGGTGCCACGATTTTCGCGCAGAACTAAGAATGTTGAGATAATAACCAGCCTTAGACTTCTGTAAAATAAGAAGCAAATCCAATTTTAAATTTTAAAAATGCCTCTGAATAGCTAATGCTAGCTCATTTTTAAGGAGGGCTATTATTAACAAAGCTTAACTATTTTTATTTATTTTTTGCAATTCAGTCGGGGAGTAGCCAAACTGTTTTTTGAACGCAAAGGAAAAATGCGATAAATTTTCAAAACCTGTTTCATAATAAATCTCGACAGGTTTTTTATTTTTTTCATTAAGCTGATAATGGGCTAATTCCAATCTTTTTTTGGTTAGCCAGCGTTGTGGCGTACTATTGAAAGCCTTATGAAAATCCCGTTTAAAAGTAGTAAGACTCCGGCCTGTTAAATAGCCAAACTTTTCCAAAGGCATATTAAACATAAAGTTTTTCTCCATAAAAGCAGTTAAATCAATTTTATCAGGTTCTTCAAAGCTGGCCAGTACATCGTCAATATCGGCATCAATGTTTCTAAGAATTGAAATTGCTTCAGTAATTTTTAATGAAGCGATATTCTCGGGAAAGTTTTCCTGCATGTCAAAATAGGGAATCAGCGAAGCCAGACAGCTTTCCAGCAGAGGATGTTTATGGAAACTGAAAATTTTTGGTATGGCAGTTTTTATTTTTGCATTTTGGCGATCGTAAAATTCCCGGAGCCTTTTAGCCGTTAGATGCATGGCAACTGCTTTGTGGGGCAGTCCATCTTTTGGAATATTAATGATTGCCGCCAATTGGTTTCTTGGAATTAAAAAAGTACTGCCCGGGCCAAATACAAAACTTTCATCTGCCTGGATAATTTTGGTTTCACCTGAAATTAACCACACAAGCAGATGGTCGTTAAACGCAGCTTCTGTTTTAAACAGCTTACCGGAATAATTAGAAAGTTTAATGTCTGGGTTTATGTAATTTACCTGATAATCCATAATTGCCTGTGTGGTATAAAGATACAAATATTAACTAAGATCGAAATTTATTCCGGTCATCTCCTGGCTTAATTTCCATAAACGTTTTGCATTTTTTTCATCTAATGAATAAGCTTTAACGCCTCCAATAATTTTTTCATTTGAATTTAAAGATGCTATATCTGCATTTTCACAATACACCCCGCCAATATTGTTAAGCGATTTGCTTGTCGCTGCCCAAAGCGTTGTGGCTGCACCTTGCGGAATCGTTTTTAATGAAGCTGCTACTTCCGGCAGTATATTTCCCTCAGCATCACTGTAACCCAGTTTTTGGAACAGGTCAATTGGCGCTTCTCGCGCTAATTCAGTTTCTCCCACAGCACCCGGGCATAAGGAATAGCTTCGCACATTATACTTTTTTGCACGATTGTCTAATTCCAGTGAAAAAAGATTCACCGCAGTTTTTGACTGTCCGTATCCCTGTAAGGTCTCATACTCCCTATTTAGGAAATTAGGATCTTGAAAATCAAAATCTGAAAATTGATGTCCGCCGGAAGATACATTTACCACCCTGGCGCCATCTGCTTTTTTTAATGCAGGCCATAATCTTGCCGTGAGCTGAAACAGCGCCAGATAATTGGTGGCCAGCTGCGATTCATAGCCTCGAGAATCCCTGCGCAGCGGCACCCACATTATCCCTGCATTGTTAATGAGCAGATGAAGCGTTCTTCCTGAAAGCAGAAACTTTTCAGTAAAAGCATCAATAGAACCAGGATCCATTAAATCCATTTTTTCTATTATTACATTGGCAGTTCCCTCGAGATTTCTTTTCGCTTTCTCTGCATCTCTGGCCGGCACAATGACAACTGCGCCTGCTGCTGCAAGTGTTTTGACGGTTTCCATGCCAATGCCTGTATTGCCGCCCGTTACAATGGCAGTTTTCCCAATAAGGTCAATTCCTTTTATAATTTCCTTTGAGGTAGATTTTGCGCCAAATCCCGAACCTGTGGCTTTCTGTAATTTTCCATGATAATTATTCTGTTCCATTTTTTTTAATTTAAATTATTTTAACAGGACAAAATTAGATGATGCGGGGAACAGCAGCTTTGTTCAAACGTCTTATTATGGTTTGTTTAAACGTCCAGGTCAAAAATTTGCGGGTCAACTTCAGGTATAGCTCACCGGAGCGGCCAACAATTACTATTATGGAGAAGCCTATTATGAATAGGATGGGTAAAAATACGCCGTTGCAGCCCCAACTGCTGGAATTATAGAGGAAAACCTTTCGGATGGGCCTATGAGGCGGAAAAAGAAAGCTAATGTTTAAAAGATGGGCTGCGTGCCGGATCTGCTGGAACAGCACTGAAATAGATAAAACAATACAGGCAGTAAGGATAAAAGTGCTCTGGAAACAGCGCAGAATTAAAATTTTAAGCCGAAAGAGGCATGATCTGAAGAGAGCGCCCAGATTGTCCATAGCTGGTAAAGAGGAAAATAGTACCTGAATTATTTTTTAACGGCATCTGAAAATGAGGCAGAGCTTATAAAATCATAGGTGCAGCGGAAGATTGCCGACAGATTCTATCGCCTGAGGGCATACGCTTAGCAATTGTACAGCTGGATTAGTTTTATATTTGATCCAGGACTAGGTGGTAAGCAGAAAAGGAGCCCTGTTAAAAAACAGGTCTCCTTTTCAAAAAATCAAATAAAAATGAAAACTACTAATTCCACCCGCCGCCTAATGCTTTGTAAATATTTACAAAAGCATTCATCTGCTGTTTTTTGGTTTCGATAAGTTCAAACTTAGATTCTAAAGCATCTTTCTGGGTCAGTAAAACTTCCATATAATCTGCCCTGGCAGAACTAAACAAGTTAGTGGATATCTGAACAGATTCGTTTAAAGCCTCAACCTGTTTTGACTTCAAATCATAGCTTTTTGCCGTATTTTGAATTTTAGACAGTTGGTTTGCCACTTCAACGTAAGCATTTACCAGGGTCCTTTCATAATTGTAGACTGCCTGGATCTGTTTGGCGCCAGCGGTAAGATATTCTGCTTTAATGGCATTTCTGTTAATCAAAGGAGCAACCAAATCTCCGGCTATGGAATACAATAGAGATTCTGGAGAAGTCAGCAGATACTTGGCATTGAAAGCTTCATAACCAATTCCTGCTGAAATGCCCAGCGATGGATAAAATTTAGCTTTAGCGGCCTTAATGTCGAGTTTTGCAGCGATTAGTTCCATTTCTGCTTTTTTAATGTCGGGACGATTTTCCAGAAGCTGAGAAGGCACTCCGGCATGAATATCTGCAGGAGTTATAGAACTGAATGTATTGCTGTTTCTGGCAATTTTTTGAGGAAAACGCCCCAAGAGGAAATTGATTTTATTTTCTGTTTCGGTTATCTGCTGCTGTATGCCAAACTGAAGGCTTTGCGTGCTTAAAATCTGAGCCTCAAACCGGCGCACAGCCAGTTCGTTTACCCTTGCCGCCTCTTTTTGTATTTTTACGACTTTTAAGGCATTCGTTTGAATATCAATATTTTGTCTGATGATTTCCAATTGATTATCCAACGCTAAAAGTTCGTAATACGAATCGGCTATTTCTGCAATCAGATTGGTGACTACGAAATTCTTTCCTTCAATAGAGCCCAAATAACGGTTTAAAGCGGCTTTTTTGGCAGTATGCAGCTTGTTCCAAATATCGATTTCCCAGCTTGAAGTCAGTGCAAAACGGTAATTGGGAAGCGGATCAGGCGTTTCTCTGCCCGGCATAATCTCTGTTGTTGCCTCGCCTGAACCTGTGCTTGTGTATCTTCCGGATTTGGTTACATCTGCACCAGCGCTAAAGCCAACAAAAGGCAGATATTCTCCTTTTCGGGCTTTTACTTCGCTTCTTGCAATTTCGATTTCCTGAAGCGTACTATTTAATTCCTGATTGTTCTTGAGCGCAATATCAATCAGGTTTTCTAAATTTTCATCAGTAAAATAGCTTCTCCATTTTACTTTTCCAGTATTAAGAGTGTCCAAGCCATTATCGGCATAGTTTTCTGGCACTGTTTTGTTTTCTGTTTTTTCTGCAATAGTCGTCGTTTTACAGCCCGCTATAGAGAGCAATAAGCAGGCTAGGCCTGCGTATTTTATATTTCTGTTATTCTTCATTTTCCCGTGTTTGATTATTTGTTGAAAAATCATCAATATGATGCATGAAATCATCCGATAATGAACTTTCTTCTTCTCCTTTAATTAGTTTTCGGCCCTGTGCCAATGAGCCAAAAATGTAGTATAGTCCAGGGACAATTATTACTCCGAAAAGGGTTCCGAAAAGCATTCCTCCAAGTGCAGATCCTCCAATAGTCCTGTTACCGATTGCGCCAGCTCCAGAAGCAAAAATCAACGGAATTAAACCGGCAATAAAGGCAAATGATGTCATTAAGATCGGTCTGAAACGGACTTTAGCGCCTTCAATGGCCGCTTCTAGAATTGTCGCCCCCTGCTGATGCTTGAGCACGGCAAATTCGACTATCAGCACGGCGTTCTTTCCTAGCAGTCCGACAAGCATGATGAGCCCAATTTGGGCGTAAATGTCGTTTTGCAGACCCATAATCTGCAGAATGACAAAAGAGCCTAAAATTCCAACAGGAATAGATAAAATCACAGACAGCGGAATAATAAAACTCTCGTATTGCGCGGCCAATACAAAATAAACGAAAGCCAATACCATCAAGAAGATGTAAAGCGATTCGTTACCTCTTCCGGCTTCATCATAGGAAAGGCCCTCCCATGCAATATCATATCCTTTAGGAAGTGTTTTAAGAGCCGTTTCCTGTACCGCTTTGATAGCATCCGCAGTGGTGTATCCTTTTGCTGGCTGGCCCTGAATAGCGGCAGAATTGTACATATTGTAACGCGTGATCTCATTAGGACCCTGCGTTTTTTTAAGAGTCATAAAGGCGGAGTAAGGAACCATTTTTCCATGATCATTTTTTACAAAGAGATTCAATATATCAGATGGAAGCCTTCTGAATTTTGGATCAGACTGTACATATACTTTAAAAAAACGTCCAAATTTGATGAATCCCTGTTCGTATGTACTTCCGATTAAAATGTTAAGGTTTTCCATCGCTTTTCCAATAGAGACCCCTTTTTGCATTGCCAGATCATTATTGATCTCCAATTCGTACTGCGGATAATTGGCGGCAAAAAAAGTAAACAAACCGGAGAGTTCTTTGCGTTTGCCGAGTTCGGACATAAACTGCTTGTTGATTTTATCAAACTCTTGGTAATTGGTACCGGTTGTTTTATCCAGTAAACGCATAGAAAAACCACCGGAAGAACCAAAACCAGGAATTGCAGGGGGTTCAAAAAATTCGACAACAGCCCCCAGATCTTTAGATTTCTTTTCCAGTTCTTCCATGATTTGGGTTACGGAATGTTTTCTCTCAGACCATGATTTCAGGTTAATCAGACAGGTTCCGGCATTAGATCCGCGTCCTTCGGTCATGATTTCGTAACCAGCCAGAGAAGAAACCGATTCAACCCCTTCCACCTTTTCACAGATTTTCTGCAGTTTCTGGGCTACCTGATTGGTTCTCTCTAAAGTCGCACCTGGCGGCGTTTGGATGATGCCGTAAATAGTTCCCTGATCTTCATTTGGAATAAACCCTGAAGGGAGTACTCTATTTTCTATAAAGATAAAAGCGCAGAAGGCAATCAGGATTCCAAAAGTTAAAACTCTTCGGCTTACGATGGCCTTTAAAACAATAACATAACGGCTTGTAAGCCTTTCAAACCATCTGTTGAAAGCATCAAGAGACTTGGTGAGGATATTTCCTTTTTTCTCTTTTCCATGATTATTTTTCAAAAGAATTGCACAAAGAACAGGAGTAAGGGTTAAAGCCACGATTGCCGAAATGATAATCGAACTTGACATGGTAACCGAAAATTGTCTGTAGAAAGTTCCAACTGGGCCCGACATAAACGAAACGGGAATAAATACAGAAACCATAACAGCTGTAATAGCAATAATAGCACCTCCAATCTCGCCAAGAACTAATTTTACAGCATGATAAGGTGTAATATGTGGAAATTCTTCAAACTTGGCATGGACTGCCTCCACGACGACAATCGCGTTATCTACCACAATTCCGATTGCCAGCACCAAAGAGAAGAGTGTTACCAAGTTGATTGACATTCCAAAGATCTGGATCACGAAGAAAGCTCCAATCAAAGAAACTGGAACCGCAATAATCGGAATTAAAGTGGAGCGCCAATCTCCTAAAAAAACAAATACAACTAAAGCAACCAGGATAAATGCATCCCTTAAAGTATGCACCACCTGATCGATAGAAGCATCTAAGAACTGCGAAACGTCATAACTGATCTTATAATCCATCCCAGGAGGAAAACTGGCTTTCATTTCTTCGAGTTTCGCTTTTACGTCATTAATGACGTCGCTAGCATTGCTTCCGTAGTTTTGTTTCAGTACAATAGCGGCAGAAGGATGGCCGTCCAGATTGGAGTAAATATCGAAAAACTCACTTCCTAATTCCACTTTTGCAATGTCTTTTAAACGAATGCTCTCGCCTTCAGAATTGGCGCGCACAATTACATTTTCATATTCTTTAGGCTCGTCGTATCTTCCTTTATAGGTCAGCACATATTCTAGGGATTGTGCGGCAATGCCTGAACTCTGGCCCAATCTTCCCGGACGGCCGATAATGCTTTGTTCCTGGAGCGCCTGCATGACTTCTTCAACAGAAATTTTATACGCTCTCATTCGGTCAGGATTCAGCCAAACACGCATCGCATATTTACGGCTGCCTAATATCTGGGTTCTGGCCACACCTTTTACACGGCTGATTTCTGGAATCATTTTTACATCGGCATAGTTGTAGAGAAACTTCTCGTCCATGCTTTTGCTCTTCGAGTAAAGGTTCACATACATCAGCATGCTGGGCTGAATAGGAGTGATGACAACTCCTTCACGCTGAACCAGTTCAGGCAATAGTGGCATTACCTGATCGACCCTTGTTTTCACCCTGATTACAGCTTCATTAGGATCGGTTCCCGGTTCAAATATGATCCTGAGTGTTGCTTCTCCGGCACTCGTTGCATCTGTCGCCATGTAACGTACACCCTGCGTGCCGTTAAGCGAATTCTCTAAGGTAATTAAAGTAGATTTTACCAATACATCGGCACTTGCTCCCGGATAAGCAATAAAGATATTTACTGTTGTGGGCGCAATCTGCGGGAATTGCGATATAGGAAGCTGTTTTATGGACAGCGTGCCTATAAAGACAATTATAATCGAAATTATAATTGCAAAAACGGGTCTATGTATAAATTTATTAAACATTTCTTTTTCTTTTAGATTCGGTTATTCTGCATAGAGTTCTAAATTGGAGATAACCGACTGGGGTTTTACCACTTCGTAGTCTATTTTCTGATTTTCTTTTACAAGACGAAGCCCCTCTAAAAGAATTTTATCGTGAATTGACAAACCTTGTTTTATTACAAATAGGTGAGGCATTTCCGCGGCAATAACAACCTCTCTGGATTTTACGGCATTGTTTTTGTCAATTACATATACATATTTCTTGTCCAAAACTTCAAATGTGGCTTTCTGAGGGATAAGCATAGCATTTTTCAGTTCTATCGGCATCTGGATGCTTCCTGTTTCTCCGTGTCTCAATAATCTTTTTGGATTTGGAAAAGTGGCTCTAAAAGGAATATTTCCTGTTTCATTGTCAAAATCGGCTTCAATAGTTTCTACAACTCCAGGGTATTGGAATTTTTTGTTATTGGCCATTAGCAGATTGACTTTCATTTTGCCTCTTTTATCTGTTTGTTCCTGATAATCCAAATATTCAGATTCCGGAACATTGTAATACACCCACATAGAGCTGTTGTCTGCCAGTTCTGTAAGCAGTTCGCCTTCATCAACCAGACTTCCCTGGCGCACGTGAAACTTGTCTATTATGCCGTCAAAAGGTGCCCTGATTTCAGTAAACTGAAGATGGACTCTGCTTAAAGCCATTTCAGCATCTGCTTTTTCCAGCTTCGCTTTGGCCATAGCAAGTTCGTTTGGAGAAACTACTTTTTCATCCGCCAGTTTTTTTGCATTTTGGTATTCAATGGAGGTGAAACTTACCTCTGCTTTGGATTTTTTTAGTTCCGCTTCGTAGAGTGCCGGCATAATTTTAAATAATAGCTGTCCCTTTTTGACCATCTGTCCTTCATCGACATAGATTTTTTCTAAATAGCCGCGTTCTTGGGCCCTTATTTCAATATGCTGTATGGAATGTATCTGCGATACGTAATCTTTTGTAATGATAGTATCTTTTTGAATTGGAGCAGTAACCAGAAATTTGGTTTTTTCCTCTTTTTCTCCTTCTTTTTTAGAGTTGCAGCCTGCAAAAACTAATGCACATAAAGACATGAGCATGAAAATTCTTTTCATAATAATTTCAGAATTAAAACGTAATGATTTTTGATTTTTTTAACAGCCTTAAATAAGGCTGAAGTATTCCGCATCCGTTTGCCGGCTTAGAGAAATAATCTGCTGGCAAAGGATAAAACGGTAAATTAGAATAGTTTGTGACTACTTAGGGTAAAAAATCAAATTCGGAAAACTTGAAATCGAAGGTATACTTTATTAGAAAGTAAGGCGAAAATTTTAAAGTTATCAGCCTTTTTGTTAAAGGCAGGACACACTGCAAATTTATTGCGGAGAAGGAAATGTAAAAAGCAGCTGCTTTTTACAAGCTGTTTTTGAATGGTGGAAAAATTTTCTTCATTTTCTTCATTATCTAAAAGACAGCATTTTCTTTTGAAGGTTTCAACAGAATGTCTTTTAGCAAGATAAGCTCCCGTATCGGACTTTATTTCCCGAAGTGCTGCAGGCTGCGGTTTTTTCTCTGAGAATTGGCTGCTGCTTGTATATACACTGCCATATCCCATTAGCAGGACAACAAGTAACAGGGTAAAACTAGCAAACCATTTTTTCATAGGAAAGACAAATTTAGATAAAGAATTTTATAAAAACAATCACTGTAATTTACTAATTTATGCCAAATGGTAATTTGGGATTTTTTAGACGATTTAGTAAAGAAATCATTTATTTTTTAGCCCTCATATTATGAATTGGTAAATAAATAGAGATTATGCCTTGTCTTTTTTTTATCAAAAGCCAGCCGTTTTAAAGAAAATGAAAAGCTGGGCATCAATTCCTAATATGAAGTATGGTTCCAACCCAGGTCTTATCAATGCCTTTTGCATATCAGCTCTTAAAAGCAGGCTTTTTTATATAAGAGCTGATGATGAAAAGACCGGATAAAATGAACGGGATACCCAGCCAGTGCCCGTTAACAGAAGAGGGTCTAATTAGTGTGCCTTTGCAAAATAATCTTACTTACGTGATTGGCCCTAACTGGCATTATTAATAATACTGGGTGCTGGTTCATTTTTATGCATGGATCTTCTTGGCATTTTAAGCCCTAATGCCTATTTTTGTTCAATGGCAAAACTTATAAATCTCAAAATTTTCACGCATTTTTTCCGATCTTCCGCAGCAGGAGGGATTCTGCTTTTAATTTGTGTGCTGGTTTCTCTTATAGTGGCCAATACGGGGCTCGGAGTACATTTTAATGATTTTCTGGGGTATCCTTTGGGATTTGAAGCAGCGGGCCTGCAGCTGCGGTATCCGATCCTGCTGTGGATCAACGATGGTTTGATGGCTGTTTTTTTTCTCCTGGTAGGTCTTGAAATAAAAAGGGAAGTGATAGAAGGTGAGCTTTCTTCTCTTCGCCATGCCGCCCTGCCGGTTCTGGCAGCTGTTGGAGGGGTTATCATTCCCGCATTGATTTACTTTCTTTTTAACGGACAAAGTCCTGATACTGCCAAAGGATGGGGAATCCCAATGGCTACCGATATTGCTTTTGCTCTTGGAATACTTTCCCTTTTAGGAGATAAGGTTCCCTCAGGGCTTAAAATATTCCTTGCCGCCCTGGCCATAGTGGATGATCTGATTGCCATTTTGGTTATCGCGGTTTTTTATTCCTCGGAACTTCATTTTCTGTATCTGGGTTATGCAGGGGGAATATTTGTACTACTTATGGTTTTTAACCGCTTGGGGGTTAAGAATTTATTTTTTTATCTCCTGCCCGGTGCGGTGATGTGGTATTTTATACACCATTCAGGGATTCATGCCACGATAGCCGGAGTGCTTACGGCCTTAACGCTTCCCACTAACCAAGAAGACAAGGATTCCCCTTTGGAAAAGCTGGAACATGCTTTGGCTCGTCCGGTAAATTTTATCATCATGCCTGTTTTTGCACTGGCCAATACTAACATCGCTTTTGAATCCGAAATGCTGCAGGGACTTACCGGTAATCTCGGACTTGGAATTATTCTGGGGCTTGTCCTGGGCAAACCCATTGGTATCTTTGTAATGTCATGGCTCTCGGTGAAGATCAGGGCTGCTGATCTGCCTGCTCAGACCACATGGACTCATGTACTTGGACTGGGGCTTTTAGGCGGAATCGGCTTTACCATGTCCATCTTTATAGCACTATTGTCTTTTCAGGAGCAGGCCTATCAGAATGAAGCTAAGTTTGCCATATTAACAGCCTCTGTACTTGCCGGTGCAGCAGGCTTTATCCTGCTGAGCTCGTATAATAAAAATAAACAGGAACAGTAGTTTTTGTTGATTCTTTCTAAAAGGGCTTACTGTCTTTTAAACAATGCGGCATCTTTCACTAAAAGACGTTCATTGAGCCATTTGGTCAGTTTTTCACTATCCTCTGCCGTTAGGTTTTTTGAGGCATCGTAAATTACAGCGGTGATCGTTGAGGTGCTGTCTTTATAATTCACTAAAGTATTTTTGGCAATGGAAAGCGAATGGACATCAGGAAATAAGGTTCTTATTTCATTTAAAAGCTGTTTGTTGTCAAATTTGTTTTTTTTCAGCTCTTTTTCCAGCTGGATTATTTTAACATCTTTTACATTCATTTCGTTTTCACTGCTCTTGATCTGATTTAATATATCGCCTTTTATGTCGTTAAAGCGGTCGGTGCTGTCCTGTCTAATGCGAAGGCTGGTGCCGGCAAGGTATTTATTGCTGTTGAGCCTGTTTTTAAGGCTTTGAATCTCCTTATCGGAAAATCGTTTGGACAGGAAAGCAAGTTCGAGTTTTTTCTGCTTCGCGTTAAAATCAGTCTTTTTATAAACCACTGTATAACCCTTGCTGCTGAACTCACTGTCAACAAAAAGCTCTACATTTTTTTTAAACTGCTGTTCCCTGTATAGAGAATAAGCAAGATAACTGCTGGGAACCAGCATGGCAGTAATGAGAAAAGCAATAATATACTTAACCCTTTGCTGCTGTTTTTCATCCACCTGTTTAACAGCAGGATAATTCAGGTATTTTATGATTAGAAAAGTGGCGATACCTATAAAAACGCAGTTGATGCAATAAAGGTAGAAAGCTCCTAGAAAAAAGGTCCACTGGGCAGTTGCAATCCCGTAACCTGCCGTGCATAAAGGCGGCATTAAAGCCGTTGCAATAGCTACTCCGGGAATAGGATTTCCTTTCTCTGAACGCGTAACGGCAATGACACCGACAACACCGCCAAAAAAAGCGATAAGAATATCGTAAATGTTCGGGGAGGTTCTCGCCAGAAGCTCCGACTGAACGTCCTTGAAAGGACTCAGGTAAAAATAAAGCGTGGAGACCACCAGACTCACAACCGTTGCATTGAGCAGGTTTTTGAGTGATTTTTTAAGCAGTGAAAAGTCATAAATGCCAAGGGCAAAACCGGCCCCTACAATAGGCCCCATCAGAGGGGATATCAGCATCGCACCAATGATTACCGCTGTTGAGTTTACATTAAGCCCCACCGAGGCCACAATTATGGCGCAGGCCAGTATCCAAAGATTAGCTCCTTTAAAGGAAATGTTTTTTTTAACGGTCTCCAGTGTTTTTTCTCTGTCGTCTTCTCCTTCTCTAAGATTCAGAATGTCAGTAATTTTTCTCATGAATGTCTACATTAGGGGTACTGCTGTGATCGCTGTATTTAAAGATAAGATTTATTTTAATAACAGGGATGGAGTTCAAAAAGATTATTAGTAAAGTGAAGCGTTTATTATCCATTGATTTTATCCTTGTGGTATTGTTTGAGCCATTTTTCCATTTTTTGTACTAACTGAATTTCCTCTGGATCACCTGCTGGATCTAAAAGGCCAATGATTGTTCTATCGTAATTGAATTTCTTATCCTCAAAAATACAGTTGAATTTGGGAACTTCGTTGTGAGATACTAGCCATTTTCCGTGCTCTGTTTTTTTAATTTGAAATTTTTTCATAGGAGTTTAAATTTGTCTGAGTGCTTTAATTATAGTGCTATTATGATAGGCAAGGCACCGAACTATTGTAAACGGCTGACAGCAGGCAGTATTGTTCATGAAGATAAAAACTTTTCAAAGCGGCATGATCTTGGAGCTTTCGGTATTGATATAAAATTAATTCACAGCCTTATAGCCGATACAGAATAATGTTTCGCCTTCGTTTACCGGCAGTCTTCCTGCCTTATAGAGAATTGTGCCGCTTTGGGGCGCGGTGATTATTTTCACATTACGGCCAAAAACATCTGTGATATAGCCAATTTCCTCTTCTTTTATAACTCTGCTTCCTGCTTTAAAACTGCTGTAAAATAATCCCTGGCCGGGTCCTGGAACGTAGGCCTGCCTGTTATATTTGTTTTTTGCAGGAGCACCTGGTATCACTTTTTTGCTTTCATACATTTGCAGCTCTTTGAGCATGAGGTAAACTGCATTTTTAGTAAAGGAAACATCTGACTTCTCGCAGTTGCCAAGCTTTCCAATTTCAATGCTTAGCGCCGGGATGCCCAGCCTTACGGCCTGCTTAAAGGCATACATCGCCGGCCGGCCTTCGGCGATGACATAGGGATAACTCACAATGGTGGAAAAACCGCTGTTTTCACTAAGACGGGAAACCAGCCGGGTCTGCTCTTTGAATTCCTTGTTATCGTAATAACAGATAAAGGGTATGAGATCTTCATTGACATCCCCGCCATGCAGATCCAGAAACACGTCCGTGGCGTCAAAAACCTGAGTGGTTATAAAATCAGCAATTACCTCGGTGATACTTCCTGTTTTGTTTCCTGGAAAAACGCGGTTTAAGTTCAGGTTGTCAGAGGGGTTTACAAAAGGAGTTCTTTGGTAGAAGGACTGCAGGTTCATGATGGGAATAATGATTAAATTTCCTTTAAGTTTTTGAGGATTTATTTCCCTGCGAAGCTGCAGCAAAGAGGCTATAGCGGGATATTCCATTCCGTGAATACCTGCCGTTATTGTAAAAGTGGGACCGCTCTGGCTGCCTTTAATTAGAGTTGCGGGTAGATCTGCCCTAATGGAATCCAGGGTGCTTAAATGAAATATGGTGTCTTTGATACCTGGCTGCTGCAGGACTAAGATCTTTTTTAAAGAATTTTTTTGAGACTGTGCTGTTTGAAATATTAGTATAGAAAATAAAAAAAAGAGTAAATTTTTCATGCGTATCTTAAAGCGACTATGGCGCTTAATAGGTTATTTTTTAGTTGATTTAAATTCAAAATAATAGCCCGGGATTCAATTTGCTGCAGGGAGAAAAACAAAAGCTGATCGAACGGCTCTTTACTTGTTTTTTTAAAATTTGATGCAGTCTGGATTTTTTTTAATTACATGGAACAAAAATGTTTGATGTAATAATCCCTAAAATTTAGTATTCAAATGTCATGGATTTAAGCCTGTTTCGGTAGGATTCCAAAATATCTGATTTAGTCATAAAACCATAATACCTGCCGTTTTTTTCCACAGGGAGAAATATTTTACTGCTTTTCTCAAATTTATTCATGACGGTTTCCATGCTGTCAAAAAGATAGATAGTTTGAACCGGCTTTAACATTATATCTTTTACCATTGTATTTTTAATTTGAGAAGTATCAAAAATGATTTCTCTGATGTCATCAAAATAAACCAGTCCCTCGAGCTCATTCTCCTGGCTCACTACTCCAAAAACCACCTGATCGCAGTGTGCCAGCAGATCGGAAATCTTTTCCATATCCTGATCTGCTGTAAGGGTTAAATAATCTTTTTTTACAAGATCCTCAATATTGAGCGTGCATAAAATATTGCTGTCTTTATTGCTGGTGAAGGCATTTCCTTTTCTGGCAAGGTTTTTTACATCGAGAGAATGTTTTTCAAAACCTTTTGAAACAGCAAAGCTCACCGAAGCCACAATCATAAGGGGTATCATCAGATCGTAGCCTCCCGTTATTTCGGCAATAAGAAAAATCGCTGTCAGCGGGGCATGAAACAGCCCGCTGAGAATTCCTGCCATCCCTACAAGGGTAAAGTTGCTTATCGGAAGATCGGTTAAACCGGCCAGATTTAACAGCTTTGAAAAGAAGTATCCAGCATAGGAACCCAGAAATAAAGAAGGAGCAAAGTTCCCGCCGTTCCCGCCGCTTCCAAGGGTTATCCCGGAAGCAAAAGCTTTTAGGAACATTGAAAATCCAACGAAAGCCAGCAGTATCCAGCTGCTGTCGCTGTATTGCTCAAAGAGTGTGTTTTTTAAAAGTGCTCCCGGGTTCTTATCGGCTAGGATTTTGATGCTTTCATAACCTTCACCAAACAGGGTGGGGAAAACAAAAATCAGAATTCCCAATACCGCTCCTCCAATTAAAGCTTTTTTATAGGGGCCAAATTTTAAGTGCGCAAAAAAATGTTCTGTTTTTAAAAATTTCCTGGCGTAGAAAACCGCTGTAAGACCAGTAAAAAGTCCCAGCAGCACGTAAAATGGAATATTATGATAGTCAAATGTCTGCTTTTCTCTAAAAACCAGCAGTATATTTTCATTTAAGACCACCGCTGAAACAAGCGCGCCTGTTGCAGCGGCAATCATAATAGGGGTAAAAGCCGCGATTGTAACATCTACCAGCAGCACCTCGACAGCAAAAAGCACACCGGCTATAGGAGCGTTAAAAGCAGCGGCAATACCGGCTGCAACCCCGCATCCAATGAGCAGCGTCCGTTCCTGGTAGCTTAATTTGAACTGCTGGGCAAAATTGGAACCAAAGGCGGCACCGGTAATTACAATTGGACTCTCCAGCCCGGCCGAACCCCCAAGCCCCACAGTAAGGGAACTGGTCATGATCTGGGCGTACATTTGTTTTTTAGGGATGATGCTGGCTTTTCGCGCGACGATGTATAAGATCTGAGAAGTCCCTTTTTCTAGGCTGCCTCCTAAGATCCTGTTCACCACAAGTACAGTCAGCAGTATCCCGATCAAAGGAAGTATGCTGTTTATAAAACTTAATTTTACTATTGCGTTGATATAAGCTGCAAAGGAAAAGACCCAATGAGCAAAAGCCTTTAAAAATATTACCGCGAAGGCAGCAATAATTCCAATCAGTACGCTGGAGAGAAAAATGAACTGTTTACGGGTTAATTTTCTCTGTCCTTCAATAAGGATATGTTTAACTTTTAAAAGGTGTTTTAGGACTATTTTTATCATTTGTAAGCAGCGTTGGAAAGCTCATGAAGGATTAATTTTTTACCTGCTGGAGCTGTTTGAATGTTTTATGTTTGAATGTTTTTATGTTGCAGTGAACAAGGGTATTTGGTACTATTGTTTACTGCTGCAAGAATTTATTTGTGCAGTAATATGTTGCAATTTGGTTTTTAGACTTGTAAATACAAATACTAAAGAGTTTCTAATTGTTCAAAGATATCGCTGCGGCATGAATTGAAGATTTCTTCAAATTGGATTTTTCTTAAAAACTAATACTGAAAGAACAGTGTTCTTGACTGAGAGTTTCAGTCTTAGAAACAGCTTGTCTGGCTTAACTGCATATTTCTTCTGTCTTTCTGTTTTTTACAGTTTTGGAAGCTATAGAATTACGCAGAGAATTTTTTACTTAAATAAGGAAAGACCGCTTTTAGAAAAGCTGGTAGAGGTGCAGGTAATTATGACGCTGAATTTGGTAAATAACTTCAATGCCGTAAATTAAGCTGTTTTTAAAGATTGTAAAAAGTGCTGATTTAGTGCTGTAAGGAATATTTAAAGCATCGCTTTCCGAAGCAGTTGCACGGTATTTTACCTTGTTTTTAAATTTAAAATGAACATCCAGCTCTTTATATTTTATTACGAATGCAGAAGTGATTAAAGTATTGTCAAAAGAGATAAAGCCAGTTTTTAAGTGCCCAGCGCAAGATGGCTCCGGTGATCTGCCTGATGCGCTGCTGGCTGTGAAGGCAAGCAGCAATATTAGAAAAACGTATAGTAACTTTAAATACTTCATTAGGGAACCTGCAGGGATTGTATTTCTCCAGAAAGAAAGCGTAACAATATAAGTGATGCAAATATACTAATTTTGAAAAAGAAGAATTATCAAATGAACTATAAAAGCTTTTTTTTTTGGTATGGGTACTTTGTACGGTTCTGTCGCATCTAGATACGTTTTAACTTTGCCTTTTTTTAAATTCTTAAACTCATGAATAGCAAAGGACATTGCTATCCTAAATCTATTATACTGCAGGCCGTATATTTTAAGCTTAGGTTTACATTAAGCTATCGGGATGTTCAAGAGATCATGAAAATGCGAGGAGTTTCTGTTGATCATGCTGTTATTCAGCGCTGGGTTTTTAAGTTTACACCTTTGCTTGAGTCAGAGATGAAGAAGAGAAAAGGCAGAGTGGGAGAGTTGGAGATTGGATAAAACCTATATCAAGGTAAAAGGTATTTGGTGTCATTTATACAGAGCAGCAGATAAACCAGTCATACAGTAGACTTTCTTTTGGCCAGAAAAAGTACAAAGAATGAGCGCTCAGTCATTTCTCATTAAAGCAATTAGCAATAACTGCATACCAAGAGTAATAAACATTGATAAAAGCGGTTCTAACCGCAGCGGTCCAAGTCTATAGCAAGCGTTCGTTCTCAAAGATTAAAATCCGGCAGTATAAATATCTCAACAATATTGCAGAACAGGGCCATCGATTTATAAAATGGAGGATGCAAAACGGGTTAGGCTTTAAAAGCTTTGAATCAGCAAGACGAACCTTGAGTGGAATTGAACTTGTGCATATGCTTAGAAAGAATCAGTTGATTAGACCAGGGATATCTATGTTTAAATCATTCTGTAAATTAACAGGCTGACTTTTAAATCAGTTAAATTCTTATATTTGATTCTGACAGCTGCGACAGAACCAGATGCTGTTTTATCATTGATTTTTTTGATAATCAAAATGATAAACCCGCCTTATACAATTAAGTGCAGGGCGGGCTGTCCATAAACATAATCTTCCACTTTATGTCTACTTAAAAACTTTTGATTGTATATATTGAATTATCTGCGAAATTGAAATTCACAATTTGCAATAACACATTTGCGATAAGAATCTTTCAGCTTATTTATTTCCTTACAAGGTGCTAAAGATAAGAATCGGACTGTTTTAAAGGAAGGGTAACTGTAAATTCAGCACCGTTGTCTTTCTCCCCCGCAGCTGTAATAGCACCATTATGCCTTTTGGCTATTTTTCTGCACAGGGCAAGGCCGAGCCCGTTGCCTTCATACTGGTCTTTGGAGTGAAGCCTTTCAAAGGCATCAAATATCTTCTCGGCAAAAACAGGATCCAGTCCAATGCCGTTGTCCCTTATTTTTATTTCCAGCAGCTCGATGCCTTCTTGATTTATAATATGCGAAGTGATAATCACTCTGGGCGGCTCATTGGCCTTTGAGTCCCTATGTCTTTTGCGATGTTTTCGCAATTGTTTTTTTACATGATCAATAAAATCAACATCAATTTTATCTAATATTATAAGTTCAGAATTAGAACCAAAGAAAAATATTCTATAAGATAGTTTTAATAAATCTACAGGGGTATATCTAACTTTCCAAGTGCTATTTATCTCCTCTAAAAATTCATAACATGAAATTAATTCAACAACCATAGAAACAAAAACTTTTCTGCCTTCTATTATTTTTGTATTATGGGACCTAATTATTTGAACAACTTTCTTTTCATTATCTAATGTTTCTTGAATTACTGAATCATATCCAGTAATTTTCATTTCATTTACATTTTCTTTATGCAGTCGAAGCATCTCGAAAAATTGACTTTCAAATTGTTGAATTTTAAATTGATCTTGAACTTGTTTATTGGCTTCATATTGGGCATAAAATGCAAAGCCAGCAGCAAAAACCGCAAAAACCGCTATAAGTGGATTAAGAATTCCACCTATATAATCACCGTATGGACCAATTTTGCTATAATCTTTTGCGTTATCCAAAACATCAATTGAATGTATTGTAGTGAAAAAGAGCAGAACTAAAAAGGACAATAAAAGAATAAGTGCTGCAATTAATAGTTTACTATATGTTTTAAAAAACAGCCCCCATCCTAAAATGATTGACACTATGATGATTGCTAAAAAAATGATTGCTACTAATGCCATTATAAAGCCTGTTTGATTAAACTCATTATGTATTCTAAATTTTGGGTGTCAGAAATAGATAATTCATAATCACCATTACCATAATGGCCCTTTGAGGAAGCATCAATAGCTAAATTTTTGGGATCATCAAGCGTTCCTTTTTTCATGTTAATCCAAAAGATGAGGTTCTTTTGTTGAATGCGTATATCCACAATATTGTTCTTTAATTTGAAAGCGACATACATTTTTTTAGGAACAACTTCAATATCTGATGATAATTGCAGAATTGCATTTTTGAAGGTTTCATACAATTCAATTATATCATCGCTTTTACCACTGATATGGTCTTCCTCATTATAGATTTTGATTTCTTGAGTTACTTTGCTGATTTCGGAATTGTCATTGTTTTGTACCTGTTTTATACTAGGTGCCGATTTTGATTTTTTGATTGGGTTAATTACAATCACATCATTTTCAAACTGCTTGATTTCCCATAATTCAATGGATAAATCTTTGAAATTTGAGGATTGTTTTTGGAAATCGGTGAAAGAAGGAGACACGAATATGATTCGGCTTTGTGACCAATCGACATCGGAACGTTTTAGCGTTTCTTTTTGGGATTCGTTGTATTCAACAATAAAATCAGCTTTGTATTCGAGCATTAAGTTGAGGTAGGAAACGCCTTGGTCAATAACACTATAATTTTGGCTACGCTTGTACTCGATAATTACAAAAGCATTGCTTTCTTCATCAAATGCTAAAGTATCAATTCGGTTGTTTTTGATAGTAAACTCCGACTTAATAAATTGCAAATTACTTAGTGCAATCAAATTAGCTTCGAACAAGTTTTGTATTTCTTTTTCAAGCTTAAATGGTTTTTCTTTTAAGCTGTTTACTTGGTTATTTTGGTTTTTGTATAGGTACATTGACGGTAATTATATTAAGCTTAATTTACGCATTAAGTCATGTAAATGTTCTGCTTTAGCATCATTTACAAGAGTATGACTATGGGAAGTTTGATAGGTCGATGACCATATTAAATCTGATGAATATTTGGCCTTAATGTTTTGCACTGCAAGGACCGTATTCCCTCTAGTACGGGTTGCACAAACGAGTACATCTGGTTTATATGTAACCATAATGTCATCTAAACGACGCTCTAACCCCGAATTAGGGTCACCCATACTTTCTAAAGCATAAATTTTACCCTTTATTTCAAGAATTAGTCTAAAATCAATAGTTAGAGCCGATGGGTTTTTATTGCAGTGAACGACACGATAACTTTGATAAGTACTCATTAAAAAGTTGGCTAAACTTAAAATGGAGGATGATTTCCCTTTGCCACTTGCATTCCATATACCTATTATAGTACTCATTAGTTTGTAATTATTATTTGTAATTTCATTTACAATTGCCCTCCAACTCCTTTAAATTTGTCGACAAAGAAGCTAATTTTCTGGAATACACTTTGCTTTTTCGTCAAATACTGAGGATTTAAAGGACTCATTTTAGGTAAAATTGCATTGAGTTCAGTTCCGTTTTCATTGGCAAATTCACGCTTTAAAGATGCTGTAATATATCGTTTTGCTTCTTCCTCATTTAAGTTTTCATCTGTAATTAATTCTGAAGCCTCCTTTTTTTGTTTTTCCTGAGCATATTTGAAGAATGAATCTATAACATTTGCTTTATCTTGAATGGTTTCAAGGTCTGTTTCATTTATAAAATCTACTACTAAACTTTCTTTTGCTCTGTTGCCTATACTTGCACGAATCACCCGGCGGATTTCTTCTATCAAGGTGGCTTTGTCTTTATTCTTTTTATTATGTTCAAAAATCAATTCAAGAATATAATCCAGGTTAATTTCTTGAGATTTAAGTAGGTCTATTTCGAAGACAACATCATCCCAATCTATAGTGGATTCTTCAGCTTCTTTTCCGCTTTTTTCACGTCTTAACCAATCGCGTATGTCATTATAAGTAGAACGATAATCTTGAATTGTTCGTTCCGGTAACAAACTTATCTCTTGCATTATTGCAATATCATTGTCTGACACAAAGTAGTTTTCTTTGAATTCCTGAATGGCTTGACCATCATTTAGATCAATACCTTGAAATGCTTTGAGATTGGTAAACTCATCGTAATTCTGCAAGATATTTTCCACTCGTAAATACTCTCCGAATAATTTTGAGAATTCTTTTTTATCTTTTTCCGTTACAATTTCATTGTGATTAGGGAATTTTTCATTTAAGTCTTTTACCACATCTATGAAACCTCTACGTGCATGTCCTGTTGCAATGTCTGTAAAACCTTCTAAATATTCTTTATAGCTCTTTTCAAGTACTACGTTTTTTGTGTTTTTGTCTCCAAATAAGGTTATAGCATCTACAGTAGCTGTTTCTAAATCTCTGAAAGTAATAATGTTTCCAAAGGTTTTTGTAGCATCATAAATACGATTAGTACGAGAAAAAGCTTGCATTAAACCATGATAACGCAGGTTCTTATCGACAAACAGAGTGTTAAGCGTTGGAGCATCAAAGCCAGTAAGAAACATACCAACTACGATGATAAGGTCAATTTCTTTATTTTTTACACGTTTTGCAAGATCACGGTAATAGTTTTGGAACTCTTTGCTCTCGACTCCAAAACTTGTTTTAAACATTGTGTTGTAGTCGTTTATTGCTGCCGTTAAAAATTCTTTGGCACTGCTGTCCAATGCCGTTGGCTCAAAGTTTTCATCGACAATTTCACCAATGGCACTTTGCTCTTCATTGGCAGCGTAAGAGAATATCGTTGCTATTCTTAATGGTTTTTCACTTTCTTTTTGCAGGTGGTTTAATTCTTCATAATAACATTTGGCTGCATCCACACTACTTACAGCAAACATGGCATTAAAACCTTTGTTTGTACCTTGATTCCTATGCGTTTTAATTCTAAAATTCTTAAGGATGTATTGTGAAACTTCTTTGATACGGGCAGGATGTAAAAATGCTTTTTTGTTTTCTGCAGCAGTTAATTTTTTTTCATCAATCTCAGTTTCTATACTTTTAAATTGTGGACGAACATCATTGTAATCTACTTTGAATTTCAGTACTTTTTCATCTCTAATCGCATCTGTAATTACATAAGAATGCAATTCGCAACCAAACACACTTTGAGTACTTTCTGCACCAAGTGCATTTATTCCTGCAAATATCGGCGTGCCGGTAAAACCAAATTGATAGAATTTTTTAAACTTCTTATTCAGGTTCTTTTGAGCTTCTCCAAACTGAGAACGGTGTGCTTCATCAAAAATAAAAACTACTTGTTTTTGATAAATGGCTAAATCACTTTCTGTTTTCATCAAGTTGTTTAGCTTCTGAATAGTTGTGACAATAATTTTATTATCATCTTTCTCCAAATTTCTCTTTAAGCCTGCTGTACTATCCGAACCGTTCACACTATCGGGAGAAAAGCGTTGGTATTCTTTCATAGTTTGAAAGTCCAAATCTTTGCGATCCACTACAAAAAATACTTTATCAATGAAATCTAATTCAGTAGCTAAACGAGCCGCTTTAAAACTGGTCAGCGTTTTACCCGACCCTGTCGTATGCCAAATATAACCACCGCTTTCTACTTTAGACCAATTTTTAGCTTGAAAGGAACTTTGAATTTTCCATAACATTCTTTCAGTAGCTGCGATTTGATAAGGTCGCATAATTAGTAATGTATCACTTGTGTCAAAAACGGAATAGGTAAGCAATACGTTTAACAACGTGCGTTTTTCAAAAAAGGTTGTAGTAAAATCTTTAAGGTCTTTAATCAATGTATTATCAGCTTTTGCCCAGTTCATAGTAAAGTCAAAGCTGTTTTTGTTTCGCTCAACAGTGTTTGCAAAATAGCGGCTGTCCGTTCCGTTCGAGATAACAAAAACCTGCAAGTATTTGAAAAGAGAATTAGTACTGTTAAGACTCTCTTTTGTATAGCGATGCACTTGGTTAAATGCTTCACGAATAGCTACACCACGCTTTTTTAGTTCTACTTGTACCAAAGGCAAGCCATTGATTAAAATTGTAACATCATAACGATTGGCATGTGTTCCTTTTTGTTCAAATTGTTTAATTACCTGTACTTTATTACGAGCGATATTCTTTTTGTCAACTAAATAAATATTTTGAATATGTCCATCATCAAAAACAAAATCGTAGATATAATTTTCATGAATTTTTCTAGTTTTTTCAACTAGATTATCACTTGGTTTGTCTAAGTATTCTTCTACAAAACGAGTCCATTCGCTATCTGAAAAGGCCATGTTATTGAGTGCCTGCAATTGCACTCTGACATTTGCCAATAGCGCTTCCATACTGTTTAGATCTGGATTTTCATATCCTTGATTGATTAAGTCCTGGATAAGTTCTTTCTCAAGTGCAGCCTCCGTTTGATAACTCGAAGGTGCTTCATTAAGCACTGAATATTTATCGTACTTATCTAAAACAATAAAATTGTTTGATTCTGCTATGGTTTTATACTGTGACATCTTCCTCATTTACAGGTTGGTAATTGTTCAATTTGAATTTGTATATTTTTTTAATTTCTTCTACTAAATGCTTTAAAACATCTTTTTCTTGAGTCGTTAATGCAGAAACTTCCTCGCTTGAAATTTTACTATGACTAGAAAGTTCAAGAATTCTTTTATAATAACCCTCTCGGGCACCTTCCGCATCATCTGGCAAAAGTTTCTTCCATTCATAATATCCTAAAAAAGTAGAAGTTTTTTCTAAAATATTGCGAAGAAAATTAAAATGATATTTTTGAATATCTCCAGAAACTCTGACTTTTTCAAGTTCATTCAAAAGGAAAAGATGATATGCAAAAGGAGAATCTTTTCCCTGGGCATGAATGTCAAAAGTACCATCATCTAGTTTTTCTAAACGCCATTTTATACAATTCCTTGGTTTGTATCCATATCGTAAATCTGAATTATTGAATTCATTGAATAACACATTGTAAAATAAAGGATTATGTGTTGTTATGATGAATTTAAGGTCTTCTGATTGGCTTGATTTTATCAATTCACCTATATTTACAGCCATTTCAATCAAATGATTGTCATCCAATGAACTTACTGGATCATCAATAAAAACATATTTCAAATCATTAAATCGGTTCGTTTCACGTTCTCCTTCTTCTGCAACATTTAAAACATTGATAGCCTGCTCTAATAAAGTGTAAAAGATACTCCAAATAAAACAACTCTCTTCTCCTTTGGAAATTTTGACAAATACAGAAGGCTCTTCATTTCCTCGTTCAAATGAGAATCTGACTTCAGAATATACATGAATAATTAAATCTTTACCATTCTTATCCTTAATTGTATATTCTTGATTAAAATTAGGCGTTAATTTATCATTTGTATAGCGTTGAAAATGTTTCGCTATGTTAGGCTCTTGTCCTTGTTCTAAAAGTACCCAATTGGTATAACCATTGGGCTGAATTTTTAATTTTCTATCTAAATCGTTATCCAAATCATTATCCCAATAAAACAAATCTTCGGTAAATGCATTATAGTACATTACCTTGATTTTTGATTCTTCTTCGCCTTCCTCAAACGCAGGATTTTTAGGAGCTATCAGTTCTTTAAATTCACGTGAAAGCCTTGTTTTTCCAGAGCCATTGAAAGCATAAATCAATTGTACTTTTACTTTTTTATCAGCATTTTTTAATTTTTGTGCTATTTCAGTTAATGACTGTGCCATATTATTATTCTAGATTGTTCTTAGGAAATGTTAGTAACAAGTCTCTATAATACTCGTATTGTTTTTTTCTTAATTCTATTTCTTTTGGCAGACCTTCACTTATAGAATTAGTTAAAACATCAAATTTGTCTAGAATAGAAACTACACGTTCTTGTTCTTCTTTTGAAGGAACTGGAATTATTGCTTTACCTAAACCATTTGCATTGATAGCAGAAATTTTACCGGAAGAAATGTGTTTTTTAATTTGATCATGGAATTGTTTTGTGCGTGTAAAATAAGCCACAAACTTTGGGTTTAATGTTGTTTTATATGAAAAACATGCATCATGAACAACTACACCTTCGTCACCTAACCAAGCCGTTCCCATTCCGATATCTTCGATAGTTTCACCTGCTGCTACTATGACAACATCACCTTTATTGGCAACCCGTAGATTTTTATTTTTAACTAGTTCTTCACTCAAAAAGGATTTTGTTTTATCTGCCCAAGTTCCGTAATGTGTATACATTTCGCCATAATGAATAACAGGAACTCCTTCAGAAATCAAATCAGTTTTTACAAAGCGTTTACCCCTTTGAAACACTCCAATACTTTCATCATCCATTGGTAAATGTTGTACTTTGTTTTTATCAAAGGTGTACAATTTCTCTCTATAATAACTATATTGCATTTTACGAGCTGTAAGCTCCGCTGTAAGCTCCGCTGTAAGCTCCGCTGTAAGCTCCGTAAATGAATCAAGAATTGCAACTATTTTTTGTTGTATTTCTAAAGATGGAATAGCGATAGTATATTCTTTTAACTTATTTGTTCCAATAATACTTAAGCCTCCATTTTTATTGGCATTCTCAATACACCATTTTCCAAAATCAAAAAAACAATAAAAAAGATACTTGATGCTGACCTTATCTATGAATGATGTTTTTAATGAAAAGTTTGTTATTTGTTGATTTGTTAAGTAAGGCACCAAGACTAATGCATGTTCACCTATTGTTGCGGTTGTAGACATTAATAAAGAGTTTTCAGGAATGAGTTGTCCTTTAACTGCTGAATCTGAAACATGCTGTATAGAATCCGAAAGTACTCTACCATTTTTACGAATATCTTCCATACGAAACCAAGGATTTGTTCCGTTAGTCCAATATTCTTGACTTGATTTAGAAGGCGTATAACCATTTTTAATATAAAAAATATCATCTACAGTTTTCCATTCAACTTCCACACCGTTTAATAATTTTTCTAAATAACTCATGCTTCAATTTCGTTTATAATTGTATCAATATCAGCACGGAGTTTATCTATTTTGATTACTGTTTTAGTAACTTCTTTGTTCAATTCAACTATGTTAGTTTTTACTCGATTGTCTTTCGGTTCTACATAAGAACTTACTGATAGGTTATAATCGTTTTCAGCAATTTTAGTATTGTCGATTGATTTTGCAACATGTTCTACATCGACCTTACTATCAAATAACTCCATTATTTTATCAATATGTGTATCGGTCATCATATTGTTGTTGGTAACCTTCTTGAAGAAATCTTCACCACTTGCATCAATAAATTGTGTAGTAGTATCAGTCTTATGTTTTGAAAGTACCAGAATTGTAACCGCTATAGAAGTTCCATAAAACAAATTAGGCGCTACAGAGATGATAGTTTCTACAAAATTATTATCCACTAAATACTTTCTAATTTTTTGTTCCGCACCACCACGGTAAAAAATACCAGGAAAACAAACTATAGCTGCCCTTCCTTTACTGGAAAGATAACTTAGTGCATGCAGAACAAATGCAAAATCTGCTTTTGATTTAGGAGCTAGTACGCCAGCAGGTGCAAAACGGTCATCATTTATCAGTGTTGGGTCATCATCTCCAATCCATTTTATCGAATAAGGAGGATTGGATACAATAGCATCAAAAGGTTTGTCATCAATATAGTGAGGATGATGAAGTGTATCACCTAAAGCTATATTAAACTTGTCGTAGTTGACGTTGTGTAAAAACATGTTCATACGAGCCAAGTTATAAGTAGTATGATTTATTTCTTGTCCAAAGAAACCTTCTTCAATGATATGGTCATCGAAGTGTTTTTTGGCTTGCAGCAGTAAAGATCCAGAACCTGCTGCAGGATCATAAATTTTATTCACTTTTTCTTGTTTGTGCATAGCTAATTGTGCAATTAGCTTTGACACGTGCACAGGTGTAAAAAACTCACCACCCGATTTACCCGCATTAGCTGCATAATTTGAAATCAGAATTTCATAGGCATCCCCAAAAAGGTCAATTTTATTGTCTTCAAAATTACCAAAATTTAGTTCTTCAACTCCTTTTAAAACCGATGCTAAACGGCTGTTTTTATTTTCAACTGTATTCCCTAATCGTGAACTTGTAGTGTCAAAATCAGCAAATAAACCTTTTATAGCTTCTTCCGATGGATACCCATTTGCAGAACTTTCAATTGCTGTAAAAATGTTTTTTAAATCGGTGTTCAGGTTTGGATTGGTATTAGCCGTTTTGGCAATATTTACATAAAGTTGACTAGGATAGATAAAATATCCTTTTGTTTTAATTGCATCATCTTTTATTTCTGGTGTAATTACATCATCCGATAAGCTAGCGTAATCAATGCTATCATCACCAGCCTCTATATAATTCGTAAAGTTCTCACTAATGTAGCGATAGAAAAGTGTTCCTAATACAAATTGTTTGAAATCCCATCCATCTACAGCCCCACGAACCTCGTTGGCTATTTTCCAAATTTTGGCTAGTAATTCTGCTCTTTGTGCGGTGCTTGTCATTATTTTTCTTTTGTTTATTTCGTTGGTTAAACCATAAAGTTTTTAATCTTTCTACTCACTTCTCTTTCCACTTGCTCAAAATCGGGTAAATCTTTTATTTGATCACTCATCGATTTTTGCCATCGTGCTTTGTATTGGGGTAATTTTTGTTCTAGTTTTTTATGAAAATCATCCGGATTTTGTTGTTTGCTTATGCATTTATTTCGGAATTCATTCGTAAAATATTCAACCTCCATTCCTTCAACTTCTACTAAATACCAAATATCATAGTAATCTCTTGGTTGCATACGTTGCATCGTACAACGTAATTTTTCTACTAATAATTCTTCTAAAGTATAACATAGTAAAGTGTATTCTTCTAAATCTGAGTATTCTATAATTGCCTCTTTTGTATTGGCTCAAACTCTAATTTTTCACTTCTTGAGATATCTATTTTCACTTTTTTGTTGTTTCCAAAACCACCCAATGGGCCAACATAACCTATGTAGAAGTTTAGACCCTCTTCTTTCTCCTCTTTTAGTTTGTTTTCATCGTCTTCATAATCGTCAATCTTTTTTAGTGATATGTTTGCTTCCTCCTTGATTAGATCAAATATTTCGTTGAACCATTCGTAAATTTATTCGTTTGAAATTTCGTTATTTAGTAATGTAAAATCTAAATCTTCTGAGAAACGATAATCTTCAAAATAGACTTTCTTTAATACTGTTCCTCCTTTGAATACTACTGTTTTTGAAAGTTGTTCGTGATTTGCTACCCCCCAAAGTATCCAAGATAAAATGTAATCTTTCTCGATTTGTTGGTAACGAACTCCAACTTGGTTTGCTTTCTTTTGTATTTCGCCCGGTTTGATCATGTGTAAATGGCTGACTTAATTGTTTCTGTTTCTAAATTTTGTTGAATACTCCAACGACTTATCATTTTACCCGATTTTGGCAATTCCGTATCAAGCTGTACGTAAGAGGCTGTTTTCATAATCAACAGCTCTGGAACAATTTCATTGTCAATTTCAAGCATTTCCAAGAGAAATCCCAGTCGTTTTAAAACTGCTTGGGATTTAAATTTTTCGGTATAATCTAAGAGTTTTTTAAAGTTAATTTTGTCTCTCGTTTCGTGTATTGCTCTAGCAATTTCGACGATTCCTCCCGCATAGTCCGGCTTGAACAAACAATCCACTATAGTTTTTTCTAAATCAGAACACAGCACTTTATTAAAATCATCAATCCAAATTTTCTTTTCACCGAAGAAATGGTTTTCATTGTGATAGATAAATTGAAATGTGATGTCTTTGATTTTAATTTCCGATGGCCTCATTTGTTTTGAAACAACAATCTGCTCTTTAAGGGAAGGTTGAGTAATGAGGTTGTGGATTTGCAGGGCAGAGTAGTAGCCAATGTAATACTTCGCATCTTTCACGAGGTATTGTGCGATTAAGTGCCAGTCAGGCATAAAAGTTTCCGGGTTTTCTTCATAGGGTATTATACAATAAATACCCTCTTTTAGCCTCATTAACAACCCTCTTTTGGTCATGTCGCTAAGCAATTCCCTTACCGCGCTTTCTTTTGATTCAGGCAAAGCTTTTAATGCTGCTTTAGAATCAAAACACAGCATATCCTTACTATTGAAATAGGAAAGGATCTCATTAGATTGTGTAGAAATATATTTATGCCTCATAGTCAACATGTCAGGTTTAACCTGACTACAATGATACAAAATATAACAACATCAACAATCATTTATTTTGCACAATTTACATATCATAGTTATCTAGTCAGGTTTAACCTGACTAGGTAAATACGAAACATAATTTTTAATAATGTATTTATCACTTGTCTTTTGTTTCGCTATCAAATGCTATTGGATATACTAACGAAAATCGGAGACAAAGTTAAGGGTGTGATTTAAATCTGTGATTTTTCACCTTGAAATATAAAGATTTGAAAATTTTACGGAGGAGGAAGAGGTTCCGCATTGATTTGTTAGGAGCTTTAGCAAATACTTGACTTCAGATGTTATGTTAGAGCAGGCAGAGGAAAAAAAGTGTACCTCGACATGTTAACAAATTTCTTTAAGCAAATGTCAAATACTCTTGGAACTTAGAAGCAAAAAAACGCCAAAAGATAATTTCTTTATGACATTGTTATTTTCGGTTGGATTATTTGCAGGAGGAATGTTTTTGATTACCAGGTTGATAGCTATTTATTTATTTATTTATTTATGTGGATAATTAACAGATTATAAAACTACTGCATCATTGCAATTCAATCTTAAAAGCGGAATCTGGGCGTGTCCTGTTTTTTTACTATTTTCCCATGCTCAGAATTTTTCTCATAAGTTTAATGTACTTGTCTAGCCGTAGAATATTTTCTCAAAAAGTGTTTAAAATAAATGATTTTATAATTAATGTAGAAAGTTCATTAGAAATGGCAAGAAGTGCAAAATACACTGCTGTCAATACTAACGAAGACAGGCTGTTTAATAAAAGTTCTTGTTTAACCCCTAAAACAATTATATTTATCTTCTTCAATAATTTTCACAAACTCTTTTAGGTTATTTACTTTTTCATTTGGTTTGTAAGTATGCCATTTCATATCAGACTTAAACCAATATACTTTCCATTTGTTCTCGGTTTTCACAAACGTTGCTTTTGCTACATTATACTCCATTTTTTCGCTTGGATTGTCCCAAACGGGACGAATTTCAAAAATAATAATGCTTTGACTTTCTATTTTATAATTGATGTCAACTTGGTTTCTAACTTCCTCTGGTGGACGAGAATTTATTAAGTAGCCTTCCATTACTTCAATAATTTCAATTTCGTTTTCAAATTCTAACGCCATTATTTTTCGTTTTTAAGCTTCTACTTTGAAAAGTATCATGCTATTTTTTATTTTAGGTTTATTTTCAGCTTTTGTGGCGTACCGATCAGCTAGCACATAACGTTTGCGGGTTTGCGAAGTGCCTTCTTTTTCCCACTCATGAATTAAAGCTAAAATAGCCAAATTTTTTAATTTGGACTATTTTATGCGATCGACAGGACCGTTAAAATTTCTAATGGTGGTATAACAGCTGTTGAGGAAAACCTGAGTGTCGGTAATCTTCGCCCACTGGGTCCACACAACTTCCTTCGGCGGCGGATTGTTCTCAAAATATCGTTTTATTTCTTCATGATTCATAGGGCAAAATTACTTAAAAAACCAGAACAGCACAAGGGCATGAAAGATGAAAACGCCTTTAAAGGGCGCCTTCATCTGCAAAAGAGTAATAGGTTTCGGGAGTTACAATCAGGTGGTCAAGCAACGGAATATCCAGCAGTTTTCCTGCTTCTCGGATTTTTCGGGTCATATTTCTGTCGGCCTCGGAAGGTGATGTTTTTCCTGAGGGATGGTTGTGGGTGATGATGATCCCGACGGCGGCAGCTTTCAGGGCTGCCGCGAAAAGCATGCGCATATCAACCAGAGTTCCCGAGATGCCTCCTGAGGAAACCTCGTAGATTCCCAGTACCCTGTTGGACTGGCTGAGCAGCAGCACTTTGAACTGCTCAAAGAATTCTATTTTTCCGGGATCCCAGCTGTCGAGCAGTATTCGGTAAGCATCTCTGGAAGAAGTGATACACGGTCTTTCAGTACTTTTTACTTTGGTTTTATAGATCAGTTCTATTTCTGATACTTTCTGCCAGTCTGTGTTTTGATGTTGATTTTTCATAGCTGCTGTAGTTTTAAGATTAATTACAGCACCGCTACCGGGCAGGGACGAGCGAACGCAGAAAGCAACGCAATAAAGCAGGAGCGCAGCCCTGCATTTATGGGGGAATTTTTTGCGGAAAACCGAAGGACGTGCCCGAACTTTGTGGTGAAATTGACTTAACATTTCACAATAGCCCCTAAGCCGGGACTGCTCCGTGTACCTTAAAGTGTCTGCGCGCGCAAAAAAAATACCGCAGTGTAAAATCTGCGGTATCAATAGTAAAATGGGTTAAGCGGGAGCAGTCTGCTTTTTGCGCTTTTTCAACCGCCCGGCAATCTCAGGGAGGTTTTTATTTATAATCCTAAGAATCCTGCTGTGATATTTAGTGGCTTTATTGCGAAGTCCCCTGCACTGGATAATTTCCATTCTCGAAAGGGACACTTCAATGGTTTCCACGGGTCTGTTTTCAATCTGCGCCGAAAGGATTAAGGAATCTTTCTTTTTATAATACTCGTTGGTAAATACGCAGTGATGGAGCGTGTCGCCTTCATGGAGAAAATCCTGCACACAGTTAAGGACTTTTACGGTAAGGTCATTATCGGTAAAAGAAAGTCCGAAGAATTGTTTTTTATCATTTTCATAAATCGGCTCAGCTTTCTGTATTTCTGCACGCATCTGCGCAAGATGTTTCTTGCGCTGAATGTCCCTTTTTTTGGCAACAAGCCTGTCATGCGCCTGGTCTAGATTTTCGGGGCAGACAAGCGCAGGGGAGCTGAGGTCTTTTTTAAACCATCGGAGCAGGGCAATATAATCCTCCCAAATTTTGGTGTCCTGAATCTGATAACGGTGTTTTAGGCAGGTTTTTACTGCCTGCCAGTTTTCGCGCAGATGCTGTTCATGGGAATTCAGGTAATGTTTCAGCAGAGAAGTCTGAGAACTTTTTAAAAGGGTTTCTGCAACGGGGTCTTTTAAAAGAGCAGTAAAGAGTATCTGCGGTGCAATGCCGTGTACGGAAGTTTTAAAACCGTTTCTTTTCAAAAGCGGAATCACTTTCATATGCGGATAAACCTTGTAGGGATTGATGCGGTATTTTGGCGAGTTCTGAAAATCCTTTGGACGGATTTCCAAAGGGGAATAGTACTGCCATGCATCATAGGCATTGGAAAAAACATTGGTGCTTCTTGAGATGGTGCGTACTTCCCCTTTTGGATTTATCCAATGCTGCATGACTTCGGTATGGGAATAGGCAGGAAGAACATTTTTTTTCATGTTCTTGTGCGAGCAGATGATGCGCACCACCTGATACCCAGAGCAGGTATCGGTGAGGGCAAAGTATTCGATTTCTTTGAAATGCACCTGATTGTGCTGATGCATTTTAAGTTTCCCCTGACAGGCGGTACAGTTAATATAATTTTTGCAGGACTGGCTTTGGCTGTCGGGTTTCCACGAATGGGTGCATTCCAGACAATAGAACTTTCCCCTTGAGAGCACCGCCCATTTCAGGAAAATATTTTTTTCCGCCCACTGGTGCATCTGCGCTGTGATTGGGGCTAGAGTGGTGCTTAAGGCGCTGATTTCTTTTTCTATAACTGTTTTGGGTATCATAAGTCAAAGAGTGTTAAGGTTTTCTGTACAGGCTTCACGGGTTGCACTATTTCTGTTTTTTGAACTGTGCTTTGAGATACTGCGGTGGCAGTTGAGAATAAATCAGGTTTGGCAGGGGGGCTTACTGCAACTCTGCATTGAACAGGGGCAGGCGTTCCAATCGTGTCGTCTGTATAGTACTTCACAGCCATGTCAAAGATTTCCTGATTGTCAAAGGCGCATTCCCCTGTTTTTTTGACCTCGCCGAAAATGTAATGGAAACAACTTTCAAGGTTTTTGCTCTCTTTTTTATAGTCCGCTGAAAACAGGGCATCATTCTGCGCTTTTTCGCTCAGGTAGCTTTCTATGGCGGTTTTAAATTTATCTGATGCTTTCATAAGGGAAGATTTAAGATTGAAAAGCGTTATTCAAAACTGTTTCTGTAAATGTCAAAACAGTATTCTTCAAAGCAGAGCCAGCATACAAAGGTGTAATGGGGCAGACGGTGGCGGTTTTTGACAGATTCCCCAAGGGAATCTTCAATTTCATATCGGATATTTTCCAAATCATCCAAATGCTGTATATAGAATTTCCTGCAGTCCGAGTTATAGACAAACTCTGAAATCATCCCGCAGATGCATCCGTTTTTCTGCAGGTCTTCCAAGAAAGATTTTAACTGCTCTTTTTTTGTCCCGTCATAGGAATCCATATTGGAGAGGACTATTTTTTTGAACTGGGCGGATACGGGATATTCTATGTAAACTGATTTTTCAAAGGCTTTCATGGCGTATAAATTTTGATGTGAAACGGTATATATTCCAATTAGAAAGGCAGGTCGTCAGGGGTGTCTTGATCCGTATTTTTCTTTTGAACTGCGGGAAGAGAAGAACTGTTTTCTGTTTTTGGGAACACCAGTATTTTAATATTACTGGTGTGAAAGGTCAGCGAACCGAGCGCTTTGCCCTCGGCATTATTGTAGACATTCAGACCTATACGCCCGAAGAGTTCAACCACAGTGCCTTTTTTAAGCCACTGCGCCATTTTGGAACCCATCCAATAGGAGCAGTCGATGTAGGTTACAATCTTTTTAAGCTCCTCAGCCCCTTTTGGTCTGTAGCTGTCGTTTATGGCAATGGAGAAATTTACCACCTCCCTGTCATTTGAAACTTTTGCCGTTACGGCATCTTTTGTAATTCGTCCGGAGATTTCCATGATGCAACATTTTAAGTGAGTATTTTTTCTGTCTTTTCTCAAGCCCCGCATAAAATTTTTCAAAGAAAAAACGGGAAAAAAGAAAGCACAAAATCAAGCGCCCGATAAAGGATCCGGAGTGCTATAAGTCCCGAAGGGCGGCAAGGCCGTTATGCGCATGCAGGAGCCTGCGGGTGCTATTTTCGCGGCTCTTTTAATCCGTTTTTATTGAAAATTTCCTTATCAATCTTTACAGCAGGCTGAACTATTTTAGACGCCTGTTTTGGGATCGGCATTACAATATTTTGTAATTTCAGGTGAGAAAAAAGTAATGCAATGGAAAAGCAATATGATCTGGACCGTTTTTAGAGGCACAAAGGGAAACGTATGAGAACGCACTGCGCGAGATCAGGCAGGGCAGCAAACAGACCCACTGGATGTGGTTTATTTTCCCCCAGCTAAGAGGACTGGGATTCACGGATTATAACATCTTTTACGGCATTGAAAACCTAAAAGAAGCCTCACTGTATCTAAATCACCCCATACTGGGAAAACGTCTGGTGGAAATTACCCAGGCAATGCTTGAGATAGAGAATAAAACTGCACTGGAAATTCTGGGAAGGCCAGATGAAAGAAAACTGAAATCCTGCATGACACTGTTCGGACTACTGCCTGAAACGCCTGAATGTTTCAGGCAGGTGCTTGAGAAATATTACAATGGAGAGCAGGACGAAAAGACACTGCAGCTTATAAAAGAATCCGGCAGCTAAAAAAACATTTCTTTTTTCTCTGTCTCAAGAAAACATCGAAGGATTAAAAGTTATTTTTCTTTTTTGAGAACCAGTGATGAAAGCTGCGGGCTTTTGATTATCCGTTCCATTTCACTGTGGATTATTTCCTGAATCTCAATTTTTATCTGAAGATAATTTTTCTGGATGATAACATTATCAATTGTCCGTATGATTGGAATTTCTTTGTAATTATCTGTTTCTTTTTTAATTTTTTCGTGGTCGTTGATGATCTCGCAGTGAAAAGTTTTAAGCTCAATTCTGCAGTCCGGGTTATCGGCTGTCATGCCTACAAATTCTCCCGAACTCAGCGAAGAAATCTTCGAAGGCGGCACTGCGGATTCCAGCTGTCGGGAACGGCTGATGGAGGTGTCGCTGCTGTTTATTGATAAGCTTTCGCGGTCCTGCATTATTTTTCCGAAACGCTCTGAGAGCTGTTTGGCCGTATCTCCGCTGACCTGTCCGCAGACAATATTTCCGACTATATTAATGATCACATCAGCCTGCTCGCGGCCGTAGTCCTTGCGAAGCTGGCTGAAGTCCTGAATTCCAAGACAGGTGCTCACTTTGTTGCTTCTTGCCGTTGCAATCAGACTGTCAATATTATTGAGATAGATGGTGGGGAACTCGTCAAAAATGAGACTGCTTTTAAGCTTTCCCTTCTGGTTTACCTGTTTGATAAGACGGCTGACAAAAAGGGAAAGGACTGCCCCGTATGTCTGTATTTTCTGCGGATTGTTCCCCATTGAAACAATTTTTGGATCAGATGGATTATTAATGTCAAGGGTAAAATCACTGCCCGAGAGCACGTAGTAAAGCTGAGGAGAGGAGAGTTTCGCCAGCGAGATTTTAGCCGACGCAATCTGACCCTCCAGCTGGTCGACTGCCTCATTCAGGAATGCGCTGACAAAGGGATTGATAAGCACTTCGATCTCTTTTTCTGTTCTCAGAATCGTGAAAAGGCTTTCATAGTCGGTCTGGATCATTTCAATGACATGTGGCAGGGTGCAGAACTCGCCATCGTTGTATTTACGAAGGTACCAGATGACGGCCGTCAGGAAATTTATAGGGGATTCCACAAAGAAATCGCCCTGTTTTTTAATCCACTCCCGGTTGAGTCCCATAAGGATTGTGCGGGCAGATTCAGCAGCATCGGTAATGTCTGTCATTGCCGCAGGATCAAGAGGATTACAACGGTGGGTTCTGGAGAGGTCGTCAAAATTTATGATGTAAAATTTGGGCTCCACGGCATAAAGATGACGGAATTTCAGCCAGGCATTATAGGCGATAACGGTGAGGTCGTCAAACTTGAAATCATAGATGAACATGGAAAAGCCCTTGGCAATATGCTGGGTGATTATATGGCGGATCACAAAGTATGATTTTCCCGAACCCGGCGTGCCTGGAACCAGAATGCCTCGAAAGGGATTTATAATGTTAATCCAGCTGCTGCGCACTTTGTCTTTGAGGTGATAACGGGCGGGAAGGTTAACTGAATATTCGTTTTCAATAAGCCTTTCCTCCTGAGGGAAAGTTTCGTTTTCCTTATTGAATATATCTGCTGAACCCAGCTTTCTGCGGATAATGCGGGAGAGCAGGGTGCCCCCGGAAAGTGTCATCAGATAGCCCAAAGAACACAGTGAGATATATAGTACGGAGCAGACCTCAGGATCCAAAAAGATTAGAATAGCCGGATAGGATCCAAAGTAAAGCAGGAGACCCAATGAGATATAATTAAAAGCAGTTCTAAAATGAAGCTTTTCATCTTTTCTTCCTCTGGCACCCATAAGGGAAATAACCAAGAGTCCAAGTGCAAAAAGTTTAGATTTATGGAAGCTGTCCAGAAGCCCCGTACGATAAATATTTTCCAGTATCCTGCAGGCAAAATCCGGAGCAAGATTCCAATGCATGAAGGAATCGAAGCAGTAATAATAAAAATGGATGAGCAGCACTGCGATGCCCATCAGTCTAGTCATATCTAAAATTTTTCTAAGCGCCTGTTCATTTTCTCCCGTCTGCATGCTGTTGATTTTTATGTGTTAATTATTATCGGACTGTCCTTTTCTCTTTCTTTTTTTCCGCTTGTTTTTAAGCTCTCTTGGAACGTAATCTGAAGGCGTTCCGGCGTAAAGCACATCATCAATTATCCGCTGAACTTCCCCTGCGGAAATCAAAGAGCCGTGCTTCTGAGCGGTACCATCAGGAACTGTATATTGCTTCTCAGAATGGGGCGAATGGCTCAGACGCTGCAGGAGCCCTTTGGCTGCATATTCCGAGCCGAGACTGCTTCCGTTGAAAACGCATTTGGTGTTATGATCTATGTAGGTCATACCGTATATTAGTCCCTGTTCATTTTTTCTGACAACTGCCGTAATGCCTTGGTTCGCCAGCCGCGTTTCAAGCTGCGAGAGCGTAATGTTTGGGTATTTTAACAGCAGTAGATCAACCGCATTTCGTGTTCTTTTCATGTTTATCATGCGAGAAGTTTTGGAGGCGGCAAAATTAATTTCAAGCTGGGAAAGGGTAGGCTTGGAATAAAAACTACTGGCCTTTATAGGAACCCCGACAGTCTTTTTGTTCCCATCCAGAATCTGATAGATAAGGCCTTTATTCTGAAACATTTTTGAATTTTCCTTTCCCCTTTCTGCCTTGACGTTATACAGGTTCAATATTGCGTTCAGCTCACCGAGGGTTGTGTATTTGTAGTGCGGAATAACTGCACTCAATACACTGCCGATGGCTCTCTTGGAATCTATTGCCCCATATTTTATTTTTTCCGCATCAATGGCATTAATAAGCGCTGGACTCTGTTTTTTTCTCGAATCTGCCCGAACCAGATTAAAAGAAATCTCCAATTCTTTGCGGGCCGTTTCAGACTGGTTTCTTCCAATATTGTGCATGTTAATCCTGGATCCGTCTGCCCGCACATTTATGGATGCGATATGAAGGTGCGGATGTCCCGCATCGTGGTGCTGGTAGACGAGATAAGGCTGTGCGGCGAATCCAATTTTCTCCATATAACAACAGGCAATCTGCATGAGTTTCTCTTTTGATAAGTCCTTGTCTGAACGATCAAAATTCAGCGAGATGTGCACTGCGCTGCGCTTGACATTTTCATTGAGCTGGAGCTGTTTTAGAAATACACTGAGCTTAAAAGATTCTGACATTTTTTCAATATCGATGGGATAATTTCCCTCGCCGATGCACACAGCTGCGCCCTGGGAAACTTTATTCTCATTATACATTAGGACGCCTCTTATCGAGTGTCCTGTGTTTATGACTGCAACCATTTTTGGGCGAGATTTTCAATGTGTTTTTTTATTTCTTCAACCAGCGAAAAATATCTGTTCCTGTCGGAATCAAAAGCCAGAATCCAAATTCTGAAATCGGCAATTTCAAAAAGGGTATGGAGTTTTTTAACGCTCTGATTGAAATTATTTCCCATGAAATTCAGCTGTGTTCTGAGCTGGATAAGCTCCTGCAGCAGCTTATCCAGCGACTCGTTTCTATATCTCATTACAATGGGTTTTCTCAGCAGATTTCTGCGCACGAAATCACTTCGTTTGCGGCAGGCTGACGCTTTGAAATTCTTATCAATAAAATCAAATTCTTCTTTTGTCAGCCGGATGTGCAGCCATCTGTTTCTGCTGCTGTTTTTGTCTTCCATGATCTTTTCTTTTTTATTGTTGCAATTTCATTCAATCTTAAAGTTTCACTGCCAGCGAGTTCCGAGCAGAGGGGCAGCAAGATTTTTGGTTGTGATACAACCAGACATCTTGCTGACTGCAGAAAACCGCAGTCCGAGAGCTTCAACAAAGTCTCTTTCAGCTTTATTTTAAGTTTATCCGCGAGTCTTGCAGTTCATTAATCATAAACCAGCTGCTGTTAGTCTGCACCGTTTAATCGCGATAAAAAACAGCTTTGAAATTCAGTATTGGGCTTATGATAAAGCTAAATTAGAAAAGCAGGGCAAGCCCTGCAATCCTCCCCAAATTTTGAGTAGGGTGAATAGGGAAGATCCTTTATAATTTTACAATGAACTAAGTATTAATTTTAAAACGTTGAATTATGATTACAGAAAATGATGCGGCCAGAGTTTTTGATACGGTGCTGAGTATCCCTGGCATGAATGAACCGGTTAGGATGGATCTTAAAATCTCACGAAAAAATGTGCTTTTATTAAGCCATCTGATTCAGGACGGACTAAAGATCAGGGAAGGTTCTTCTGTTCTTCTGGGAAGCATAAACGAGAAGGGCAGGGAAGAGCTGGAGGGAATCTCACAAGAGTGCCTTCAGAAAGCAGGACTGATTGAACTTCATGAAAAACTCGCCGGAATCAGTGCATCAATAAAAGGCTGATTCCAAGTGTACTAATTATTATTTAATGCCTGCACAATTCTTACAAAGTGCAGGCATTTTTTTTGAAAATAGCTTAAAACTATAAAATTGACTGATTTTCAAAGATTTCTGCTTGATTTTTAAAGGGTTTATGAGAAAATTCGTATCTACATTTGCACTAGATATAAGTTTAGAAATATCATTCTAATAATAGAAGCAGAGCGTAAAAAATTTGAGGAGATGAATTCTAAGAATAACATAAAAAAATATATAATAGAGACAGTCTGTGTTTTGCATATACTGCTATTTGTATACGCTTCAGTAAGTAAACTTCTGGATTTTGAAAATTTTAAAACGCAACTAGGACAATCACCTATTTTAAGTCTGTATGCTGAGTATGTTTCAGTTTTAGTAATTGGAATTGAACTTTTAACTGCTGTACTTTTATGTATCCCCAGATTTAAATTTATAGGTTTGTGGATTTCGGCAGCACTGATGATTATGTTCACTACGTATATTTATATAATTTTAAACTTCAGTCCGTTTATTCCCTGTTCGTGCGGCGGAATTTTAGAAAAACTGAGCTGGCATGAACATCTGCTTTTTAATCTCTTGTTTACAGGATTGGCCTCATTGGCAATTCTGCTCAGATCAACTTCAAAACAAACAATAAGATATCTTTTACTTTTAACCATTTTTACGATATCCAGTGTAACTGTCCTTTTCTTGTTTACTGATGACATAATGAAAAAGGAAAACCCTTTTATACGCCGGCTTCCTAATGCATCAGCTGCAAAAACTAAAGAACTTGATGTAAGAAATAATTCCTATTATATAGCTGGAATATATAATAAAAAGATTTATTTAGGAAACCGTTTAGCTCCTCTTCAGGTATTGGAAGTGGATGAAAATCTAAAGACAAAAAAGAAACACACTATAAAACTCAGCCGTGAAAATTTCCCGTTTAAAGCATTAGAAGTGAGAGTAAAAGAGAATAGTTTTTATGTCAGTGACGGAACTGTTCCAGTTATATACAAAGGTCTGATTTCTGACTGGAAGGCTGCTGTTATCATTGAGGGTAAATTTTATTTTTCCCAGATTGTTTTCATGAACGACAAGAAGATAGCTTTTCGAGCTCAGCAGCCGTCAACAGGAGAGAATATGCTTGGAATTACAGACGAGAAAAGCAGTTTTATAAACTTCGAATACCAGGCGCTTCAAAAGCAGCACGACGGTATTTTTGATACAGACGGAACAATCCAGTACAGTGGAGCCTTGAATAAATTGGTTTATACGTACTACTATCGAAACCAGTACTTAGTGATGGATACAGATTTAAATGTATTATCTAGAGCAAATACAATCGATACTACAAAGAATGCCAAATTAAAAGTGGTAAAATTAGAGCAGTCTGGCGACATAAAACTTGCAGCTCCGCCATATATGGTAAACAGGAATACTTCGGTCTGTAATAATCTACTTTTTGTAAACTCAATGCTAAGAGGAAGATATGAGGGGGATGATGTATGGAAACATGCCTCGGTTATAGATGTATATGATATGAACCAAAAGACTTATTTATTAAGTTTTTATGTATATGACGAAAACAATTTAAGGATGAAAAGCTTTTATGCTTCGGAATCTTCTGTATATATCATCTCTGGACATTATCTGCTGAAATATCAGTATGGAAAAAACATGAAGTCAAAGTTTAAATGATAGATACATTTTAAAAGAATACTAGCGCTGGTAGCAGGAGTAAGATCGAAAACCTGAAGAAAAGAGTAGATCATTTTTTTAATTTAATTTTTATTATTATGAAAGCAACTATTTTAAAAGCATTTGCACTGCCTCTGGCTGCATTTGCGCTTGCTAGTGCGGGGGCTGTAGGCACCAACACATCAAAACAAAGTAAGGCTGATTTAATTGTCGATGCTTACATTCACAATCCGCTGAATGAAGAATGTGAGCAGGTCGATGTAAACTGTGAATTGGGAACTGGGCCTGCCTGTCAGAGCGGCAGCTTTACCGCATATGGTAAAGAAAGTGAGGATTCCTGTACTATGACACTTCACCGTGTTGAATAAAAGGCTGGATCTAAGCGAAGGTAATGCAGTTTCATTTTAAGAAACTGCATTATTTTGTTCTAAAAATCGCATGTTATTCAGAAGTGCCCTTTTCGATCCAATGGATACTTTTGTTTTTTAAAAAGTAATCAAACCACTGCATCATTCTGCGGGTAAGGTCAATCTGGCTTTCAGTGTTCTCCAGAGAATGATCCTGTTTTGGGTAGCTGAGAAGAATTGTTTTCTTTCCCAGTCTTCTAAGGGCCAGATAATAGGCTGTGCTCTGGCTCCAAGGCACAACTCTGTCCTCTTTTCCTGTCCACAATAAAAGCGGGGTTTTTACATTGTCAGCATAAATAATAGGAGAATTTCTAAGATATGATTCTTTATTCTCATAGAGTGATTTTCCCATCCTCCACTGCTGGCTTTCAAAACGCCACATGTCTGATTTGAAAACAGCATTTCTGCTGATATTAAAATAGAATCCAATATTATCGCTGATTCCAGCACCCGAGATAGCTGCAGCAAAAATATCGCTCTGTGAGACTATAAAACAGGTCTCATAGCCTCCGAAAGAATGCCCGTACAATCCGATTTTGAGAGGGTCAATTGAAGTCTTTTTAATGGTTTCATTTACTGCCGCTTTTACACAGTCAAGTGCGCTAAAACCGGTATTTCCTATCTGGTAGTTAATATCTGGAAGAAGTACAAAATAGTTCTTTAAAGTATAATTAGTTATATTAAAACCTTCCATATTGAGCAGTGATGGATTGACATACTTATGGAGTTCCTTAGACATGCTGTCATAAATGTGAACAATCATCGGGTATTTTTTTTCTGGGTCAAAATCAGCAGGATAAAAAAGTGCAGCTTTTAATTTTTCACCATTACCTGCCGAATAAAAAAGGAGTTCTGACCTACCATAAAAATATTCTTTCTGCTGCTGGTTAGATTTAAACAAAACAGATGGCTTAGTACTATTTTTTTTAATGAATTCAATTTGAGGCGCAGAATTAAAACTCTGGGTTATATAGACGTAAAAGTTGCCTGCACTTTTATAAATATGGCTGTAATCCTTCTGTCCGTATACTAATAGCTTTTTATCAGATTTTATATTAAATGTAAAATAACCTGCGGACCAATCATCAGTATTTACTGCTTTTAAGATTAAGTTGCCGCTCAGATTTAAAATTTCAGGTTTCTCAAGACTGTATTCTGATTTATCAATTCTGAAAATCATATTTTTCTCTTTTCCTCTTGTGAGTCTTTTAACTGATGAACCATCAGTATCGGCAAGCCAGATATCATTTCTGTCATATAAAATGACTTTTCGTCCACAGCTGCTCCATCCAGCGCAGTTATAGACACGAAATTGATGTGGGGCTGACTCTTCTGAACTGTTGTCCCATTTGGCTGTAATTTTTCCTGTTATGTTTAGGTGGGTCTTGTACTCAGGATTATAAATCCACCAGTTATTTTCGCGGTAATATAATATTTTATTACTCATTGGATCAAATATCATCCTGTATGTATCAATAGTGAACTTTTTCAAGAACAATTCCCTTGAGTTGTTTTTGATATTTTGAATATAAAAATCCGCTTCCGGTTGGTATATTTCCTGCCTTCCGTAGGCATTTTTATTATAGGAAATAATATAATCTTCTTTACCAGTCAGTCTGGTTTCAGTCTGATCAGTGCTAGAGATTTCTAAGAATCTGTTCGATTTAGGTTCCCAAGCGGATAGCAGGAGTTTTATCCCGCCGGCTTCCATTCGAATTCTGTCAGGATAAATAGCTTTATCATTCCCATTCCAGATTTCAACCACCCCGATGCCAGCTTGAGAATCATTTCCAATGGTTTTATTTTCTCTAAAAAACACAATGCCGGCGTCGCTGGAAATAGATAAAGGAAGTCGGGAATATATAACAGGAGATGTCCTTCCGTCGTTAAATGATGAAAAAGAAGTAAAAAGTTTTCTTTCCCTTATGTTATAATAATTAATGACATCCCTTTCTGAACTTTTACCAGTTTTAGATAAAAAGGCGACAGCAAGACCATTTTTATGCCATGTCAGGTTATAAAATTTTGCCTGTTTATCTTCGGTGATGTTTTCTCTTGAATAGGAATTAAAGTTTATTATACCAATTTCGTTTAGTCCTTTTTTTTCAAAAGAAAACAAGAGTGCAGTGCTATTAAAATTAAGCTTATATTCGAGTACTCCGCTTATGGTATCAATTATCTTATAACGTCTGTCCCATATCGTAAGAAGGCTTTTGATTCCATGGTTTCGGTTCAAGGTTAGAATGTATTTTCCTCCATCAATCAATTCATACCGACTGACATTTTCAATGGTCTTCACAGTTTCAGATTTAAGGTCTTTTATTCTCAGTTTTGAATCATCGGATAGAAAGGCAAAAATATCTTCTTTTCCAAAGCGGGGATCTCGGCATTTTGGAAAAGCATAAGATTTTGCTGTTTCGGTACGGATAAGAAAGAGTGTGTCTAAATGGTTTTCATAGCTCATATGACTTGAGATCCATTCTCCTTCTGAAGAAACGGCCTTTAATTCCAGTGTTCCCCATTTTGAGAAATCCTGTTCTTCCATATGCTTCTTTTGCCGCTCCTGTCCCATTAGGGGACAGAAAGGCAGCAAAATCACCAAATTCAAAATTAAAATTCTAAAAATATTTCTCACAATTGATTCTATAAGTTTAATATCCAGGGTTCTGAGGCTTTAAGTTTGGATTTGAATTGAGCTCAACTTCCGGCAGGGGCAAAAGCTTATCATCAGTATTCCATCCGGGTTTTACGACTGACAGTGTCTGGTCAAGTCTTTCGGTTCGCTTAAGATCAAAAAAACGCTGTCCGAATTCGGTGAAGAGCTCAAAGCGGCGCTGGCTTTGAACATCTGCAATAATTTCTTGGGCTGTTAAAGCAGGTGTATCTGAAAGCCCTGCAGTGTTTCTGATAACGTTGAGGTCTTCTTTGGCTCCTATTATATCTCCCTGATAAGCCCTTGCTTCGGCACGGATCAGATACTGCTCAGCAAGACGAAAGATCACAGAGTATTCCAAGGAAGCTGAGGTGCTTAAATCCTGTTTGTATTTTGAAGCGTAGTACCAGTTGGAGATGCCATTTGTAATTTTGGCCGTCCACTGCGCTTTCCTTTTATCTCCCGGTTCGAAAGCATCTACAAAATCTGACCGTAAGGCGACCAGTGGTGGAGGTCCCGATCTAAATATATACAGGCTGCCTTCACTGGTATTTGCTCCAGAAGCCGACGGCATAAATTGCAAGATAGTTGTAGTGGATCCTTTCAGAAAAATCCTGTCCAGATTAATTTCTTGTTTATAAAGAGAATTGTTTATTACCGCTGAAGCTGCGTCAGAAGCTTCAGGGTAGAGTTTCATGTACAGATAGACTCTTGCCATTAGGGCTTTTACAGTACTTCGGTTTGGACGGATTCTTTCAGCTGCTGGATAAGTCTCTGATATCATATCAGAAGCCATTTCTAAGTCGTTTATGCAGTTTTCATAAATCCTGTATACAGGCATTTTGATGGCTCTGCTGTTTAATTTATAATCAGTAGATGTTATGTAGGGCAGATCTCCAAAAAGATTGGCCATGGTAAAATGAAGCAACCCTCTAATAAACAGTGCTTCTCCCATGATCTGTTTTTTAGCAACTGAAGGCACCGTTTCAGATTTATTCAGTCCATCAATGAGAGCATTAGCGGTATATATCTGGTTGAAGCTTTGGTTCCAAAGCGCATTAACCTGATAATCTGTGGCAAAAAGGCTGTTATTATAAAAATTGCTCACGGCTGTCTGCTGATAATAATCGAGTTCATCGGTATACAGTCCAAGATAGCAGGATATTCCGGTTGAACTGCCGTTAAGCATTCCTGTGCTTCTAAGTTTTGCATACAGGCCTGCAAGTGCAGCTCCAGCTGAAGATGCATCCGCAAAAACGGCTTCGGACGTAAGCTGGGAGTCAGGAAGATCTACCTCGACAAAACCGTCACATGAGGCTGTTGAAGCGGATAATAACAGAATAAAAAAGAACCTGATGCTGAAAATACCTCTCATATTTGAGAAAATAATGTTTAAATTTTCTATATTTTTCATTGCGTTTATTTTGAAGATTAAAATGTCAGTTCGATTCCGGCTGTGAGAACTTTTAATGGAGGCAGGTATGCGGTATATTTAAATTCTGGATCTCCACCTTTATAAGAGGTAAAAGTCAGTAGATTTTGACCTAGTAATGAGATTCTACATCCGACTCCTTTACTGTTATGTAAAGGAAGCCTGTAGCTAAGTGCAATGTTTTTAAGGCGGATGTATGAACCGTCAACGATGTTGGCATTACTATCCGTGTAATTGTAAAATGCATTTACGGCATTTCCGTTCTGGCCTGATGTATTAATCTGGTATTGTGCAACATCACCCTGTTGCAGCCAAGCATCTGTCATTGCTGAGGGCTGATTTATCGGGCTTCCTCCGGGAACATTGGACGTATAGCTGTAATTAAGCTGTTTTACAAATTGGAATAAAAAGTCGAGCTTCCAGTTTTTGTACTCAAACTGATTATCCAGTCCACCAAAATATTTTGGAGAGAGATCCATTATCGTTTTTTTATCTCCAAGTGATGTAATTATACCATCCTTGTTTACGTCTTCAATCTTGTACAGTCCAGTTACAGGGTCTATGCCGACATAGTTGTAAACCTTTACAATGCTTGTAGACTGTCCGATTACGTATCGGTTTGCATAGGTTGACCCTTCAAGTCCTGGAAAAGCAGTTAGTTTATTTTTTGCCACTGATATATTAAAGCTCGATTTCCATTTGAGCTCGTTTCTGTTCAGATTTACTGTCCGAAGTGTAAATTCGACTCCTGAATTTTCAACCTCCGCCGCAAGATTAGCACTTATTGAAGTAAAACCCGTTGTAGCAGGAAGCGGTATGCCTACAAGCTGGTTGGATGATCTGTTCCTGTACCACGCAGCCGTAAGGAATATGCAGTCTTTATAAAATCCTGCCTCGACTGCTATCTCCAATTTTTTATTGACCTCCCAGCTAAAATCGGGATTAAACAAGCGGGTAGGATCCATTGCAATAATGCCGTTATAGGACTGGCTTGAAGACACATAAGTGTCTAAGTATTGATAATCTCCGATCTGATCGCTTCCTGTTGTTCCGTAACTGGCTCGTAATTTCCCAAAACTCAAAAATGTGCTGTTTTGTAAAAATTTCTCTTTTGAAAACAGCCATGCCGCACCCGCAGCTCCGAAAGTAGCAAATTGTCTTCCCGGTCCGAATCTGCTAGAACCGTCTCTTCTGGCTGTAAGATTTAAGATGTATTTCTGATTCCAGTTATAATTAGCCCTTGCAAAAAATGCCTGATAGCGATACTGTATTTCATCGCTTAGAAATATTGTCTTGGTTGTGGCTGAAAGAAAATCCCTGATGAGGCTGTTGCTGGAGAATCCTCTTCCAAATTGATAAAGCCTAGATGTTTTCTGCTCTTGTGCGGTTCCTCCTATGAGAATATCCAATGTACTTTCTTCAAAATCATGCTTCCATCTGAGCTGTGGTTCAATAATCCATGACTGTCTCTGGGTCAAATTGGAATACATTGACGACCTGCTGCTGTTGTAATTTAAAGCAGGATTGAACATGGTGGAAGGAAGGAGACGCATTTCTGCATTATTTAAATCTGTAAAACCGAGATTGATTTTAATTTCCCACTGAGGTTTCACCTGATAACTGATGACGCTATTCATATTAAGGTCATTGGTTTTTACTTCGGCAGTGCTTCTAAGGGATGCGAGAGGATTCTGCCAGGTACTGTTTTCAAAATTGAGGCTTCCGTCGGAGTTGTACAAAGAGGGTGCATTGGGAGCCAGATTTCGTGCCGTACGGGTCATATCTGTTGCCGCCTGAAGACTACTTTGAAATGTGTATCCAGTGGAGAAAGTAAGTTTAAATTTCTTGTCTTCACTGGCATGATTCAAGTTAAAATTGAACGCTCCTTTGTCATATCCAAAATCAGCCGGCAGCACAGTTGTCTCAGTTCTGTATGTTCCACTTAACAAATACTGCGTGTTTTGGGAACCTCCGGTTAGTGTGGTCTGCAGATTGGTTATTACAGAAGTTCCTCCGGTAAGTTCTTTCTGCCAGTTGGTGTACTTCTTTTGATCCCAAGTTCCGTTAATGTCATATGCTGAAGCTGGATAAGAAGTTATTCCGTCATTTGCAAAACCCTGCCTTCTCATCTCAAGGTATTGCTGCGTATTCATGAGATCCATGAATCTTGTTGCCCTTCCAAATCCTGAAGAGGCGGCAATTATCACTTTGGTTTTGCCCGCGGTTCCTTTTTTGGTGGTAATCAGCACTACGCCGTTAGCCCCTCGAGAACCGTAAATGGCCGTTGCATCAGCATCTTTTAATACTTCTATGCTTTCGATATCATTTGGATTAATACTAGCCAGCGGGCTAGTGGGGGTTGGGACACCGGTTGTTGTATTGCTGTAGCCTATATTTTCCGATGAATATGGAACTCCATTTATAATATAAAGTGGATTGTTTCCTTCAGTCCGAAGACTGTTAAGTCCTCTGATCTGAATCTGAAATCCTGCTCCCGGGGTACCGGAATCCTGTGTAATATTTACCCCTGCCATCCGTCCCTGCATCGTGGCAAGCACATTTGATACGGGCTGTTTTTCAATATCGGTTGCACCTATTCTTGAAATGCTTCCAGTGCGTTCACTCTCTTTTACAGAATAGTAGCCTGCGTTTACTCGCACTTCCTGAAGCGTGGTGGTATCATAGAGCAGTTTGACGTCTACTTTAGTTCTGCCGTTCAGAGGAACAAGAGCAGTTTTAAATCCTATAAAAGAAACAATCAGCGTATCCTGAGGAGAAGCTTTCAATGAATACTGTCCATTATAATCCGTAATACAGGATAGATTTCGATTGCTTTTGACAGTGACCGTTACACCGGGAAGAGGAGAAATACCGTCAGAGATAATCCCCTGTATGAGATGCTGCTGATAAAACAGTGATTTACAATTGATTGAATCTCTGGAATAAATGGAGGAAAAACTAAATAGAAAGCCTGCAAAAATAAGGCAATAAAGAGCCAGCCCTCCCTTGATAAATGAAAAATTATTCATAATATTGGGATTGGTTAGTTAAATGGTATTTGATTAGCTATGGTCCTCTAATCAACCGCCAAGAAGAGTTAGAGGACCTTTTTATTTTATATTGAAGTGAAATTGAACTTTCAATTTTGTCTTCAAGTAGTTTATTCCATAAGCATTTAAGGTTAAAGGTTGATCATAGGCAAGCCAAACCGCCGTTTTCTTGTTGCAGTCTAGTATGGAGTGTTTGTTTTCCATCTAATTAAAATTAACCCATCAGAATTTATCTTATAGTTAGCTAATCTCATGAAACGGTTTCCTTGTAAAAATTTTAGAAAACATTTTAAACTTTCAGTTGTGAAATAGAAATAAAGGATATACTTTTAAAGCGCGAGCTTAAAGATTTTTTATCTTATCATTCTAAGTGTAAACAAGAGAGTGGTTAGAGGGCTAATTTTGGGTATTTATAGTTTTATGTAGGAAAGGTATTGTTAATATGGCTTAAAAAAATTGTTCTCGTACGAGAACAAACTAATGATATACATCCCACTATTTATTTTATTGGGGAAACAAAAAAATTGACCCTTATTAAGGGGGTATTAAAATAAAGGATTTTAAGTAATTCGTTCTCATCAATAATTTATTTTATGATAATTGAACGATGTCTTTCAGAAAAGTAATGAAGAGAAACAATAAGGCGAACTTCAAAACTTTGAAAAGAGGTACCGCTAAGAACCCTACAATCGAAATTGTAGTCCACAAAGATTTACATGAAGTCCGCCCTATTAGATATTTTACAAAAATAGTAAAATCTAATAGATATTGGCGAACTCATATCTTCTCATGTGGAATTTTAGCGGTTTTCTTTCATGAGAGACATCATCAATCAAGTCTTATTAGACTTAATTAAAATTTTATGTCGCAAAATTATAAATACAAATATATAAAAGTTTTACGTTAAACGCAAAACTTTTGAAAATAAATTTTTTAAGAATGAAATTAAACAGATTAAAAAAAGTCTTTGACGATCAGAAAATTAAGAACCGAGTAATTGCTAAATATTTAGGGAAATCTGAATCGACTATATCTTTATGGCGTAATAATAAAAGACAACCGAACCTTGAGGAATTTTATCAAATAGCGAAACTTTTGCGTGTAAATATACATAGCTTGATAGAACCTACTAATTGGAAAGAAGAAACCTCAGAAACTTATGAAGATTTTGCTAAGAGGTATATAGAAAAAAACAATAATTAAAGTTCAAATTATATTTGTACAATTGAAATTAGATCAAATATTTATTGCAAATAAATATCTATAAATTTGATATGTAATAATAGAGAAAAAGAACTAAAGGCTGGTGCGAGTGTCACACTCGTGAACAGAATAAAAATCAATACATTTTTCTAAATTTAAAAGGATAAGCATATATAGATCCTGCTTTATCATTTGTAATCTTTTTTGGTTATTTTTGAAAATATATAATACGAAACAAACATTCGTATATACACTCAATTTTGGGTAGATTGGCGCTACTTTGTAGCGTATATAAATAAGTTGGTGGCAATTTTAACGAAAAACGAAAAATTATGAACAAAATTTTATTTTTACTTATTTTTATTTCTCAAACTTCTATTTCTCAAACATTAAATGATTTAGATTTAAAAAATGGTTTTAGGCATTTCAAATTTGGCAGTAGTCCATCTTTAATTAAAAATATTGTCAAACAAGAAAACCAAGCATTTCAAAATCCAAATGTTGTAGTTTATGACTATGTTGGTACTGATATTAATAATATTTACAATGAAAAAGTTGAAAGTATAAGTTTAATCTTTTTCAAAAATAAACTTTTTAATATCTGTGTGAATTTTGGAGATTTTGAAACAAGTGATTTTAAAAGAATTTTATATGCATTAGAAAAAACTTATGGTAAAAAATGGGTAGAACCTACTAACAAAGAGAGCATAATATTAAATGGAGCGATTTGGGCTGGAAAGAATGTGGTTTTAGAATTGTTTAAAATGGATTCTTTATATAATGGAGGATATATAAATGTTTATGACATAAAACTTACAAACGCAATGTTTTCAAGTGATTTTTAAAATATGTCGTTCAAAAAAGAAATTCCAGACGATTTAACTAAGCAACAAAAAGAACAACTTGTTGCATACATTGGATATTCTGACTCTGATTGGTGTTTAGTCGGTCAATACGAAAATGCAATAGACATGTTAGTAAATCAAATCATTGAAGAAAAATCTAGAGTTGATCTTATTGCACATCCTCTACTTTATCTTATTAGGCACTCAATAGAATTAGCACTAAAAGAAAATATAAAATATTTAAACAAATACAGTAAAATAGGTATTGAGAAAGATTTTAAAAACCATAAATTAAGTGGTTTATTTTCTGTTTTTGAAAAGCATTATGATAAAATTGCAACAAATCAAAATTTCAAAGCTGAATTAAGTTCAGATTACGAGAAATATACAAATGATTTAAAAAATTTAATTGAGTTTCTTGGTGAAGACCAAAGTTCTTTTAGATACACATTTACACATAAAAACAATGCAATTTTTAATCATACGGATAAATTAAATATCATTGAGGTAAAAAAAATATATGATAATTCGCTAAAATTTTTGACTTTTACAGCTGATGTAATTTCACCATTTACAAATTATGCAGATTATATAGAAACTGATAAGTCTATAATAAATGATAGTTTAGGATTTGTTCTATATGTTTTTGATAATCATAAAAAAAATTGGTTAATCGAAAAACTGAATGAAAAGTTTAAAATAATTACAGGTAAAAATGTTTGGTTTGATGAAAAAGAAAATTATTTTTTGCACTTAAAAAATAAAGATAAAAAATGTTATGTTATACCAATGAACAAATAAAAACTGCCACCAACAGCCGTTACACGAGATTTGGGTATTTGGCTGAATTTAAAAATTGGTTTGTATTTGGAAAATTTGTGTTTAACCGAAAGATTACGCATCTTTAATCCCAAACCTCGTGTAGCGCCAGAACGTTATGTGGCATACTAGACAATCCCGGTAAATTCAACAATTGAGAACATTATAACTTACCTTAAACTTATTTTAAATTTGTTTTCAAACGTATAAACTCTTGCATAACCGGATTCATATATCTTGGTAATACTCGCTCGCTCGATTTTGAAAACATTATCGAACTAATATATTTAAAATCATTAATTTGCTTTGTGTCATATGAATGTGATTTAATTGCTAAATGTTTATCAATCATATAAAATGCTAATATCTCGTTTTTAGCATGTTCTATCCTTTCACGACTGTCCAGTTTACTTACTTCATCTAAATCGTAAATATACATTTCTGTAACGAAAAGGACATTAACTATTTTATCTGCTTCAATTCGTCTCGCAATTTCATTAAATTTTCTGTATACAGTAGTTTTGATCGAGAATCCGAAAGTAACTAATTCAAACGTATCATCACTATATAATATCAGGTAAGTCGGTAATAGCGATTTTCCCATTTGGAAAATCACCACATGCATAAGTTCAAATTTACTAAATAAGTCGCCGTTAGGATACATTTCATTTAGATTCTCAATTGGAACTCTAATCTGACCTGAACCAGACTGCAGAGCAACTCGAGAAGCTTTTTCAAAATATTCTTTTTTACAGTAAAATACGTAGTCATCAACGAAGAGCATATCTTTAGGCACCTGATAGAAATTCATCTTATCTATTTTCCTTTCGAGTTCATCGGATAATTTACAATCTTCATTGATTGCCTTTTTCATCTCAGCTAAGAAGAGTTTCATTTGATTTATTCCCAAAATCAAATTATCATATAAATCTTCACTATGACCATACTCAAAAAATAAAAACTCTGCCGAAAACATCACTTCCAATTGACCGGAGTTCATAAATGTTGTCCGCAACGACTCAACTATAGTTGAAATTTCTACATCATTATCAATGGTAAAAATTAATTCAGGTAATGACAACGGAATCTGACCAGAATAGATACTAATAACAATCCGCTTTTCTAGATCAAAAGGTTGTTGTTTAATTACCTCGTTACGTTTTTCGACAAACCATTTACCGAAATTATTAACTAGATATTGATCGCGTAACTCTTCGTAAGTAGGCATGAATTGTGTTTTAGCCAAAGACTTTTGAAGCACAAAAGTGACATTCCTATACTCTGAAAAAAAATTATCCAAAAAACTTATATTGTCGAAGAAGTTTGTTCCTTTTTTAAATTTTTCTAAACTGCTTAAGGCACTATAAAATTTATGCAGTGCAGGATATAATAAGCCTCTTGAATTGTTCATTTTATCTTGTATTAAAAATTAAAGATATGAAAAAACGAATCTAATATCTATTATGTATGCATTTGTGCTTTGGAAAAGTTTAGGTTGATAAAGTACGCCACATAACACACGCTACAAGCAATTTGGGTATTAGGCTTAATTTGAAATTGGTTTTGTATTTGGAAGATTTGGCAAATCCGAATAATGGGCTTAATTTAGTCCCAAACTGCTTGTAGAGCGAGAACGTCAGGCTGTGAAAAAACCTCTGAAAATTTAGGAAGTATTCGGAGGGCTACCAAAGAAAAAACTCAAATACGGGATTCTCAAGAGGGTAATTTTAGTTTTTTCACAGACTGACGTTAGCGGCAACCTAAAAAAAACCGAAGAAAATAGTCTTATAAAATATGATTTCAACAATTTCAGATTTTTTAGAAGAATTCAAAAAAAATGCTTTATCAAAAATTGACCAAGAAGAAAAAGATATAACCCATACACCAACGATTGGGAACATATTTGAGGGCTTAACTGCAAATATATTAAACAAGACAATTTTTAAAGGATTAAACTTAAAAATTGTAAATAATAGTTTTATAGGTACCGGTAACCATAAAATTAACTTTTACAGGGATTGGGATTTTGGCTACCGCCAAGATACCAAGCTGGTCGACCACGCTGGTCAAAAATGGCTGTTTTAGCACAACTTTTTTATTATATTTGAGGTAATACAAACGAAGGTTTTTTCACAGACTGACGTTAGGTGCCAGTTAAAACCAAAATCAGGAATAAAATTATATATATGCAAGCACTTTTACAGCACAAAACAAATCGTAAACATTTTCTTCTAATAGTTGCGTTGTTGTTTTTATTGATTATGGTAATTAGAATATTTGTAATGCCTCAATACCACGCGATTTCCCCTAGTGAAACCCCTGAATATATAAAATATATTGAAAATATTCTCGATAATCTAACAACTTCATTATTTGTATCAGTCTTTATAGGACTATTTTTATTTTATATTGAAGTACCTAGTTCCGAGAAAAAACATGAAATTATTGCCCCAAATCGTTTGAATGAAATTTTTTCAAAAAATCAATTAAATACAGATTTTTGGTATTTTTCCGGTGGAGCGGGTAGATATACTCGAGCTGAAACTATCCCAAAAATTTCAAAAAATTCAAAAGTTCAAAATGAGCATAAAACAATTAAGATTCTTTTAATAGATCCGATGGATGATAAACTATGTAAAAGTTATGCGAACTTTAGGAATAGTTTGAATTCTTCAAAAAATGAATGGAATCTTAATTATGTTAGGAATGAAATCATTGCCACTATTTGTAATGCAGTAATACATAAAAGTTTAAATCAGATGTTAGAAGTTGATATCTTTCTAAAAAAAACTTTTTCTACATTACGTATTGATCTGAGCAAAAATAATTGTGTCGTAACAAAGGAAGATAAAAAGGAATTTGCATTATTGATTCCAAATGACACATTTTTATACAAAACATATAAGGAAGAAATATTACAAGTAGCAAAACAATGTGAAGAGTTAGATATGCGTTGTGTTATGCAAGACCTTGATATTAAAGAAATCAAACCAAGTGAAATTGAGGAAATTTGTTTACATTTTCATTTCAACTCAAAATTAGAGGAAAAAAATTTCATAGAAATCGCAGGAATTATCAATAAAAACAATAATCCCTATAAATGAAAGATTTATATGAAAATTTACGAGATTCTTATAAAGAAAAAAATATTGCTAAAATAAAAAACAATATCAATCATATTTTAAATAATCTTTTAAATACCGATTTTTTAGAACAAAATTTGAGGTATCATCCGTTAGGATTTATATATTGTAGATTACATGAGTTTGAAAATAAAGAAAATATTAGATTACATATTTGGAATAAATTTTCGAATATCCAAACTTCATCTATGGATAAACATAATCACTTTTATGATGTTAACAGCTATGTTGTTAAGGGACAAATTATAAACACATTATATGCTTTAAAGGAAGATGAAGACATTAATTACTATCAATATAAGGGTAGCTACATTAATTCTGATAAAAGAATATTAACAAAGACAAATATTGGAAATAAACTAATTAAAATTAGTAGTACCATAATCAATTGTGGAGAGTTTTATAGAATCCCTAAAGAACATATTCATTCTGGTGGAGCAATTGGAGAGAGTATTACGATTACATATTCCGAAAATCCTGAAAACCCCACTCCTTTAATATTTGGAGAAATCGATGGAGAAAATGAGTATATTTATGAAAGTCAAAAAGTATCAAATAGTATTGTTAAATATATAAGATCGCAAATAACCGGCACCTAACAGCTAAGGGTTCGTTGCGTGCGTAGCACGAACAATGAAACCCGTGTTGAACTGAACTGCTGAGATTCCTCAACTATGGGTTTTTCGTAAAGATTTTACTGATAAGCAGAATACTTCTCTCCAGCCCCGATTGCAGCGGAAATCCGTTTCTGCCGGGGTCCGGCACAAAAGATTACAGCGCAAAGCGGGAGAGGCTGCCAGATAAAAAGCCTTGAGATTCTGCTTCAAAAAAGCACTGCTGTCATTCAGTTTAAAAATATCAGCAAGGACCAGCCATTAGAATCAGCATAAAAAGAACTAAAAACAGGCATAAAAAATGGGGTTTAAAAACCCCATTCTCTTCTTTTAAAAGTAAGTAAGACTGCCAAAAATTATTTCTTAGACTCCTCAATAGAAACTTTTCTAAACTCTTTTAAAAGTTTTTCAATTTCCAAAGTTGATTTACGAGCTCTTGCTCCAGCAGCTTTTACACCTTTCTCAACTAGAGAATCTGATTCTGTTTTAAATGTTTCGATTTCTGCGTTGATTTTTGCAACTAGATCTTTCATGATACAATTTTTTTAAATTTAATCGGGCAAAAGTAAAATTTTGCCTTAAATGAAAACGGTATTATTATAAAAATATTTTCATGAATTCTCTTTTTTCAATTCCTTAAGGAAATAACTGAACGAAATTCCTGTTTTTGAGTGGAATGCATTAGTAAACCGGGGAGTGGAAGTAAAACCGGCTTCCTCCGCCAGTGAGCCTATGGAGTAATTTCTATGCATGCTTGAGTTTCGCAGCAGTTCTACCAGATAATCAATTTTTAGGTCATTGATATAGTCAGCAAAACGCTTGCCGCTGCGATGGTATATCACTTTTGAGAGGTATTTACTGTTAGTATTAAACCTTACAGTTAAAGTGGCTAGTGTTATCTCTTTGTGCAGGAATTTTTTGTCCCTTTCAAATTTTTCAAGGTGTCTTATTATCTGCTGTACAGTCTCCTGGGAAATATCGGTTATTTCGAATTTATCGGTTGCCTGTTTTTGTAAGCTGCTCTGTTCATTTTTTTTCAGAAGCAGATCAAATTTGATCTTATTGCGCTTTTTAGTTTCAAAATGGTTATAGGTCCCGTAAATGACAGCGGAGAATAGAACGACAACCACGCTGATCAAAATAACATCATAATATTTCTCTTTTACAAGCTGCTGCTGTATTTTTTCTTTTTCAAGGAGAATTTCCTTCGTGTCATATTCCTTGTGAATTTTGCCCATTAGGTACTTATTGGTATCTGTTAATACAGAATCTGCTTTTAAAAGCTGGTCTATATAATACAACTGAGATTTCAGGTTATTTTCTTTCTTGTAATATTTAATCATTAATTCAAAAACTTCTCTTAAATCCGGACGAATGTAACCTTTCTCAATAAATACTTTTTCCACCTTTTTAAAGTAAGGAACTGCTTTTGCCTGACGCTGTAGTTTCCAATAGTTTTTTCCAATGTAAAAATTGGCAATTGATTCATTTGCAAACTCTGTCATGCTGTTTAACTGCGGCATAACTTCCTGAAGCAGTTGAATAGAAGTGTGATAATTATTTAGAAAGAACTGGTTGATTCCTTCGGAGTGCTTAAAAAATAATTCCATCTCGGGAATCTTAAGGCGCTCACATTCTTTAATTCCTAAAGCATTAGTTTCAGAGCATTTACTGTAATCTCCAATCTTGTTGTAACAAACACTAAGTGAGTGCAGTGAATTTAAATAGGGGCGGGGCTGATTTTTTTTAAAATATGTAACGCATTCATTAAAGAGTGAAATAGCCTCATCATAGAAGCCGAGATAATATTTAATCTGAGCAATATGATATTTGGTTTTGTAGATCAGGTAATCATTTTCGGTTTTTGAAATGCTTTCATTTGCTTTAATATAATAATCATAGGCTTTTACATAGTTTTTCTGGCTGTAATAGACTATTCCTTTGGATAGCTGAGCAGATCCGATCAGTTCATTATTTCTTGACTTTACAGCTGTCTGCACCATGCTGTCTGCGTATTTTAAACGGAGAATCATAGGTGACTGATGCAGCATATTTTGATATGCATTAACTAACTCTTCATGATTCTTTTCACTGCGCGCTTTTCTTAAATAGGCATATAAATATGGAGATGCTTTCAGACTGTCATTTTTGTATTGATAAATTTTATCATCCAGATATCCATAACTTTTAAAAATAAGGGAATCAGGAATTGTGCTGGGAGTATTCTGGGCAGTTAAAGATTTAATTAGAAATAGAAGCAGCAGTACCGATAAATTACATTTCATAATACACAGAAATTTTGAGTTTATGCTCTGATGAAAGCATAAATCAGATTAATAAAAAAAAATGTAGAGGCCATTGGAGAGCAACTTTCAAAAATAATGTAATTATTTGAATTTCAATATTTAATGTAAGAAAAATACATTATTGATTTCATGGAAATCGATAGTGGATTTTCCGAAAATCCACATACATGCACTTGATTTATGATTTTTTGCAATTTAGATTTGCCTTGAATTCAACAGCAAAAGATTCAGTAAAGTACTGAGCAAAAGTTCTGCTGGCCCGGGTAAAATGGACTGAGACAAGTTCTCAATTAACCAAACCATTTTGCATTATGAAAAATTTATTATTAACTGGTTTAATTATTTTATTAGTTTCATGTTCAAATGACGATTTTGACAATTCTGATTTAAGATTGGTTTCCAGCCAAGCAATCAGCAAAGAGAAAACTGCAGATTTTAAAAATGGGTCTGCTTTAGAGGAAAACTTTAAGGAAGTTCAAGCGGGAGATTACGTACTTCTAGTTCCTGCCCAATTAAAAGAAAAGATCATTTCAGTATTAAAAGCCCAACCTGGGCGAAATGAACTAAAGACTTTTGAGAAAGGCACTTCTGCTTTAGATACAATTTCTTCTACGGAGGATCCTGTCTCAACATTATTTATAATTGTTGATGAAAGTACATTGGGATCATCATTGAAACTTGATATGAAAGGGTATATAGTCAGTCTCGGAAATCTTCGCAGCCAGCAGTATCACATCGTGGATGATTTTATAATTCAATACGAGATTTCAAAAAGACAGGATTCAACACTTCTAACAGACGAAAAGGAATCCATTTTATCTATTTCTTCAATTTCGGAAGCAGTTTTATTTAGTGAAAAGGACAGAAAGGACAGAGATTGGGAGACATCCACCACCAGTAGGAGTACCGGACATTAGTGATGTAACGACGTGATTGAAGTTGAATCACTTCCTGCTTTAATATAGTTGATTAATAATTTTCTAATCTATCTGATTTATGAAAAAGAGAGCTTTGTTTTATATTTTATTGTTCCTTTTTAATCTTTGCAGCCTTTATTTTATAATGAAGCTTTTTGCTGCTGATCAGCTGGTTCAGTTCGTACTTTACGAGGACAATATAATTGAGAGTCCGAGATTAACAGCGTATATTTTATACGTCTGCTGTTTGTCTAATTTATATTTCCAGTTTTTTACATGGATGGAATATTTTTTCAAGGATGAAATTTAAAAGGAGATCTAAACTAAAAGAACAAAAATGATTAGAGAAATCTTAAATACTGAGATTAAAAGCATTGAAAATGATGGTATTGATGTAGTATACATTACAGACTATAGGGCAAAAAATATTGTACCGGTCCCATTTTCCATTTCAAATTTTTCCGTGCTTTTAATCAAAAGTGGTAAAATGAATATCAGATTTCATGACGAAACTAATATAGTTAATCGGAAAGATTTATTGGTAATCCCATTTAATTCCATATGCACCAAGCTTGAAGCTACGGATAATATCCAGCTATATCTTATAAGGACAAATTTTGATTTTGCATTTAATAATTGTTATGAGAAAGAGCTTTCGGATGCTTTTAGTTTTCTAATGTTAAAATCAGATCGAAAGATTAGTCTTCAGGAAACGGATTTTAAGGTTTTGTCACTTATTTATAAATTAATGTATTTATTGCAGAACAGCAATGACAAACCGGAAGTAATTACTAAGCTGCGCCGGATATGCTTTAATTTATTTATATATGAACTCAAGTATATACATTCGAAATATAAACCCGACTTAAATCTTGACTTTTCAAGAAGGGAGAGCATTGTAATACAGTTCCTGACTCTACTATCAATACATTTGAGAAAACAGCATCATGTTCAGTTTTATGCAGGAGCATTATTTATCACTCCAGGACATTTGAATAAGATGGTAAAAGAAAGCACAGGTAAAACAGCTAAAGCATTTATAATTGAAGCTCTTGTCAATGTTTCAAAAAATCTTCTTACGGACTCAAGCTATTCCGTGGCTAATATTGCCGATGAATTAGAATTTAGCAGCGCTGAAAACTTTGGCGTATTTTTTAAAAGACATACCGGTATGCTGCCAACCGAATTTCGTTCTAATAAAAAATAAACTGCCAACACAGCTCCTTATTCTGCCAGAGATTGTTTAATTAAAACGATAAGACGATGATTAAAATGTATCCTTTGGAATGGTTTGATTCGTTGATTATAAATTCATTTGATGCTGATAATTCTTCTTTAAAAGTATCGGAATATGAATTGGAGAGTTTGAGAAAAACAATAGTATCTGAATCAAAAAAAATTAAAATTCATATTAAAGATTCTTTTTTCGAACTGAAAAGTAAAAGGCAGATTAGACTTCTTATAAGAAAATATCATTCTTCATTGGTTTTTTTAATAGACAGGGTAGTAGAAATAAGAAAGATCGAAAAATTCAATTCTCCTGAATTTTTTAGAATATTTGACCTGATCGTTAGTTCGCTGGATGATTTGCTGTCATTTGTAGAAATCAGATATTCGTCCTTTATGAGTTTGGATCAAAGGGTGTCCTACAGCTATTTTTCAATTTGGAAAAAAGAAGCACTCGAGGTTTTAAAGAATCTGATTAAAAAAAAAGAAAATACCGGGGAGAATGATCTCGAATTGGAGTTTGTTGTCGATCTTCTTGCGGCGCCACTTCAAAACAGCATAAAGAGCAAGTATACCTATCGCCAGATTTTGTATTATAGGGAGATAATCATGGAACTTGAAAAATTAAACGATCAAGTTACGGAATCTGAAGGTTTTTCAAATCTGGATCTTGTGCTTATAAGAATGAATTTTAATTCCAGAGAATATACCGAGAGACTGGTTAATAGAATAGGCAGGTATTTAGAAGGTTTTGAGAATTTATCTGAAAGACTTGAAAAGCTGCTGTACTTCTGCAAGAAACTGTCTAAAATAAACGCAGATTTAAAATTAACCTTTAATCCATCTCAACAGAATCTTATCTCATTTTTGGAATACTGGTTCTCCAGCGAAATCAGATTTGCTGAAAAAAAGGCCGCAATTCTAATGCAGGAACAGATTGATGCTTCTGTCGGAAGTGAATTTGTAGAGCAGGCAGATTCAAAACTTGAATGTATACTTTCAGGAGATCAGATTGGACTTATTTTAAGGGCGACAGATGAGGCGAGAATTATTAAGGCCAAGTCTATGAACTACATATTTAAAAGTATTGTGCCTTATCTCTCTACTCCAGTAAAGAGAAATCTTTCGTACCAGTCAGTGAGAAGCAAATCATATAATGCGGAAGAGCGTGATAAGGAAATTGCGATTGAAAGTCTTGAGAAAATAATCCGTAAGATAAAAACGTATTAGATTTGATTGTCGTGTATAATCTGACAACCCTTCAAATTCGGGCATTTTGAAAGGGTACAAGAAGGGTACAGAAAAGTTGTACTTGTAGAAAATTTATTCTTATCGTTCCTTTGACCTGTAGAATAAATCCCATCAACATTTAACGGATGGTGATTTTCATAGAGGAGGATAAAATGTTGAACGATAAAATGAGGAGCTATGTTTACAAATATTTCATGGGGCAGTTATCTGACCGCGGCTGGTATTGCCATAATTTTCTGGTATCTAATAATCTTACTGAAATTTCACAGTAGTGATTTAAAAAAAATCTTATCAGGTGAAAAGAAACTGCAAATACCATTTTTAAAAAAAACTTCTAAAAATTTACAGGATATAAAATCGATATCCGATTCATTTCCGAAATCTTTTGATACCCTGGAAGATGCGGAAAATCTATCGCTGCGTATTAAAGAAGCAGTTAAAGAAAGTGCTGAAAAACGACTAACAAAACAGCAGTTTCAAAATTACCTGCGAATGCTTCTGGATGAATATCCTTATGTCAAAATTTCCTCCCTCAAAGAAAACATTAACCAACAAATGGTATTTGAATCTCAAAAGCATCCCAATCTGCTTTTAACGCTCAGTGAGGCAGACAGTCTTTGGGAAGGACCGGTATTTTAAAAAATTCAGAGGAGGAATATTCCCCGTTCTCTCTGGTGCGGTATGGCTTTATGTGACAGGAAAAATAGAGCAGCAACGGCGGTATTCCTCTTCTTTTTATTAAAGAATAACTTTAAAAATGATTTGTGATGAAAAAATGCAGATGGAAATTAAAAAGTCTTTTTAGACGATTTAGAGTTATGGGATCGTCGCTCCTGATGATTCTGGTTAGTAATGTTATTTACAGCCAGGATGGTGTGGCGGGCATTAATGAAGCCAACCAGAAAGTGAGAAGTTACTTTGATGCCGGCACTGAATTAATGTATGCAGTAGGAGCTATCCTCGGGCTGATAGGGGCAGTAAAGGTATACCAGAAATGGAATGCAGGAGATCCTGATACTGGAAAAGTCGCAGCAGCCTGGTTTGGAAGCTGTGTGTTTCTGGTGGTGGTAGCTACGGTCATTAAATCCTTTTTCGGGGTTTAAACGATAGAGAAGATGAGTAACAGCGTTTATTCGATCAATAAAGGAATCAATCAGAGTATAGAATTTAAGGGACTTAAAGCGCAGTACATCTGGTATTTAGGTGGAGGTGTTGTAGGTCTTATGATTCTGTTTGCTGCCCTGTATATAATTGGGGTTCCTTCCTTGCTATGCATTGGTTTTATTGGAACGGCGGGAGTTTTTCTTGTTTTTAAAATATACAGAATGAGTAATACTTACGGTGAATACGGCATGATGAAGGCTCTGGCTAAAAAACAGATCCCTAAGTGGATTAAAGTTTACAGCAGATCAGTTTTTATGAAGTTATAGCTACAGAACGTTAATGATATAATGTAGAAAGGATGGAGAAGAGGATGGAAGAGCAGCTGCCGGTTATGGCAGTGGAGCATGATTGTATTTTATCAAAACAGGGCGATGTAACTATAGTTTTTAAGGCAGAACTGCCTGAAATTTTTACGCTGTCAGACCAGGAGTATGAAGCTTTCCACCAGTTATGGATAAAGGCGTTAAAGGTGCTGCCGAAGTTTTGTGTTTTTCATAAACAGGACTGGTTCTTAGAAAATGCTTATAGAGCTGATTTTTCAAGTGAAGACAGCAGTTTTCTGACCAGAAGCAGCGAGCGTTTCTTTAACGAAAGACCATTTCTGGATCATTCCTGCTATATCATGCTGACCAAGAAACCGGCGGGAAGAAGAAATGCAACCTCATTGTTTTCTAATCTGCTTAGAAGTTCCATAGTTCCAGAGGAAACCTTAAAACCGCAGCTTCTGCAGGATTTTGCAGATACCTGCGGCCAGTTTAAGAGAATTATGGAAGACAGCGGATTTATAAAGCTGGAGCGTCTGCAAAATGAATCGCTTAGAAGCGAGAGCAGAAGAATCGGGCTGGTGGAAAAGTACTGTTTTTTATCAGAGCGGGAAGATTCATTCGTTTTTAAGGATATAAGGTTTGATGAAGGATTAGCAGTAGGGGATAAACACTGCCAATTGTTTACACTTGGTGATGCAGCTGATCTGCCTGGATTATGCGGATCGAGAATCAATTTTGACCGCTATTCAACCGATAAAACCAAATTCAGCGTTGGTTTTGCTTCAACCCTCGGGCAGCTTTTATCCTGTAATCATATTTACAATCAGTATATCTTCATTGAGGATTCACAGAAAACCATTCAGAAGCTGGAAAGCAAGCGACTCAGACTGCAGTCACTCTCTGCCTACAGCCGGGAGAATATGATTGCCAGGGATGCGACGAATGATTTTCTGAACGAGGCATTATCACAGCAGAGGCTTCCGGTTAAAGCCCATTTTAATGTACTGGCCTGGAGCACGGATATGGAAGACTTGAAAGAGATTAAAAACAAAGTGTCATCAGCTCTTGCCCAGATGGATGCAGCAGCGAAGCATGAAACAGTAGGAGCTCCTCAGATCTATTGGGCTGGAATGGCGGGAAATGCAGCGGACTTTCCCATGAATGACACCTTCGACACCTTTACCGAACAGGCGGTATGCTTTCTGAATATGGAAACGGGATATAAATCTTCGCTGAGTCCCTGCGGTATCAGGCTGGGAGACAGGCTGACAGGAAAACCAGTTCATGTTGATATCAGCGATGAGCCTGTTAAGATGGGAATCTGCACCAATCGCAATAAGTTTATATTGGGACCTTCGGGCAGCGGCAAGTCCTTTTTTACCAATCATATGGTGAGAAGCTATTACGAGCAGGGAACGCATATTGTGCTGGTGGATGTCGGGCACAGCTATAAAGGGCTCTGCGATATGGTAAACGGTTATTATTTTACTTACGATGAAAAGAATCCTATCCGTTTTAACCCATTTTATATTTCAGAAGGAGACAGTCTGGATACGGAGAAAAAAGAGAGCATTAAAACGCTTCTGCTCGCACTCTGGAAAAAAGACGACGAAACCTTTAACCGGAGCGAGTATGTAGCACTCTCAAATGCGCTGCAGCTGTATTACGAGAAATTGGATGTTAACACAAATATATTTCCCTGTTTCAATAGCTTCTATGATTTTCTGAAAGAGGATTTTATCTCAATTTTGGAAGGCGATAAAGTAAAGGAGAAGGACTTTGACGTGAATAATTTTCTCTATGTGCTTAGGCCTTATTACAAGGGAGGCGAGTTTGATTATCTGTTGAACGCGACAGAAAATCTGGATCTTCTAAAAGAAAGGTTTATTGTCTTCGAGCTGGATAATATCAAAGACCATCCGATTCTTTTTCCAGTAGTGACCATCATAATAATGGAAGTTTTTATAAACAAGATGAGAAAACTTAAGGGTATCCGAAAAATGATACTTATTGAGGAAGCATGGAAAGCCATAGCAAAAGAAGGGATGGCCGATTATATAAAATATTTATTTAAGACTGTGCGTAAATTCTTCGGGGAAGCAATAGTGGTAACTCAGGAGGTTGAGGATATTATTTCTTCACCTGTTGTAAAACAGGCTATTATCAATAATAGCGACTGCAAGATTCTTCTGGACCAGAGCAAATATCAGAATAAGTTTGACCAGATTCAGGAGCTGTTGGGACTTACAGACAAAGAAAAGGCACTTGTACTTTCTGTAAATAAAGCCAATGATCCAGCCAGGAAATACAAAGAAGTGTTTATCTCTCTGGGAGGGATGCTTTCAAAGGTCTATAGAACCGAAGTTTCGCTGGAGGAATACTTAGCTTATACAACAGAGGAAAGCGAGAAAGTGAAAATGAATGCCTATGCGAAGAAGTTTGGCGGGGACATAAAGAAAGGAATAGCCGCAATGGCTCAGGATATGAGAAATGGAATTAAATAAAAAGGAATAATGAAAAAGAAATTAATAGTCGTGATGGTCTGCCTGCTGCTAGTGGGCACCTCGGCAAGACCTGCGGAAAAAGTTGCGGTATTGCCGATACTGGAAATTGTAAAAGCTGTTACGAAAAAGGTGATTAAAGCAATTGACCTGAGAATCCAGCGGCTACAGAATAAAACGATCTGGCTTCAGAATGCACAGAAGCAGGTGGAAAATGTACTTTCCAAATTGAAGCTCGATGAGATCTCGGACTGGACTCAGAAACAGAAAGATCTTTACAAAGGCTACTATGAAGAACTCGCAAAAGTAAAGTCAATTATTACCTACTATCAGAGGATAAAAGAGATTATCAAAAAGCAGACACAGCTTGTTCAGGAATATGAAAGAGCCTGGAATCTTTTTAAGCAGGATACCCATTTTAAAGACAGCGAAATCCAGTATATGGAGCGCGTATATACAGGAATACTCGAGGAAAGTGTGAAGAATATCGACCAGATTTTTTTGATTCTGGATTCTTTTGCCACCCAGATGGGCGATCTCAAACGTCTTGAAATCATCAACAAGGCTGCTGATCAGATTGATGGGAACTACGACGACCTTACAATGTTTAACCAGCAGAACATACTGCTGAGTCTTCAGAGGGCCAAAACAGAAGCAGATGTAAACCAAGTGAAACAATTTTACGGAATTCCATAATTCAATAAAACAAACATGAAAAAGATAGCTGTACTACTAGTAGCGCTCTGTGTTTTTAATCAAAGTGTGAGCGGGCAGACAAAGCAGAGGAAGGAACTAATCCTTCAAATAGCGGCACTTCAGGTTTATATTGACTATGCAAAGAAAGGATATTCGGCAGTATCAAAGGGGCTTAATTTCATAGGTGATGCCAGAAAAGGAGAGCTAAACCTGCACGGTGATTATTTTACCTCACTTTTAAAAATCAATCCAAAGGTTCGGAATTATTATAAAACTGCTGAGATCATTTCCATGCAGTTTAAAATAATGAAACTCTGTAGAAAGACTTTGGCAGATCTTAAAACTGCTGATTTGTTTTATGGTAATGAACTGGACTATATAGAGAGGTCTTTTGAGAAACTTCTTCAGAACTGCAGCCAGACTCTTGACCGGCTGCTTGTTATTACCACAGATGCAGAACTAGAGCTAAAAGATGACCAGAGGCTTGAGCGCATTGATCTTCTGCACAAAACTATGCTGGAGGATTATAATTTCTGTCTTTCGTTCAGCAGGGATGCCAGACTGCTGTCGGTTTCAAAATCTGCCGATAAAAAGGATTCTAAGAATGTTGATGAATTATATGGATTATAAATTAAGCTACTATGAAAAAGATTTTGATTTTGACAATATTGATCACTTTGTTAATGATTCCAGTTAAATCAATGGGGCAGTCAGCAGAAATTCAGCAGCTAATTTTGAATATCGAAAAGCTATCCCAGTTCAAGAAAATTCTAAGTGACATGAAAAAGGGATATGAGCTGCTTTCAGGTGGATACAAAACGGTGAAAGATATGACTGAAGGAAACTTCAGCCTGCATAAAACTTTTCTAGATGCGCTTATGCAGGTAAGTCCAGCGGTAAAGAATTACAAAAGGGTAGCAGAGATAGTAGAATATCAGATTTCAATAGTCAAGGAAAGCCGCAACGGAATGAACCGATTTATAAAAAGCGGAAATTTCAGCGGACAGGAAATAAATTACTTTGAGAAAGTTTACGGAAACCTGCTTAATCAGAGCCTGCGAAATCTCGATGAACTTACGATGATCATAACAGCAGATAAGCTCAGGATGTCGGACGACGAAAGACTAAAGGCAGTTGACGATATCTATGAGCAGATGCAGGATAAACTGCTTTTTCTCAGAAACTTTAATACCACGTCGAACGTGCTGGCTCTACAGCGGGCAAGGGAGAAAAATGATGTTTACGCGTCAAGAGGATTACAGACATTTAAAGACTAAAGAATGAAGATGTTATTAAATAAAAAAGTAGTATCAGCGGTGCTTATGGTATTATTGTTTCCATTCAGGATCATGGCTCAGGGACTTGGTGATGATATGAGTAGTCTTCATGGGGTTTTAGAACAGCTTTATGATGAAATGATGCCTTTGTGTTCTAATCTTATAGCAGTAGGGCAGGGAATAGCAGGCTTTGGAACTATATGGTACATTGCCTCACGCGTATGGAGGCATATTGCAAGTGCCGAGCCCATTGATTTTTATCCGCTCTTTCGTCCCTTTGTTATAGGATTCTGCATTATGATCTTTCCGTCGGTTCTGGCACTTATTAACGGAGTTATGAAACCAACTGTTACAGCTACTGCAGCTATGGTAACAGGCTCTAACAATGCAGTTGCTGTTCTGCTTAAAGAGAAAGAAAAAGCAATTAAAGAAACCGATCCATGGAAGATGTATGTCGGGACTGCAGGTACGGGTGATCGTGACAGATGGTATAAGTATACGCATGACGGTGCTGATCCATCGGATGAGAGCATGCTCGCAGGCATAGGCAATGATGTCAAATTTGCGATGGAAAAAGCTTCTTACAGTTTTCGAAATTCGGTCAAGGAATGGCTAAGCGAGGTGCTGAGGGTTTTGTTTGAAGCGGCCGCCTTATGCATTGACACCCTTCGGACCTTTCAGCTCGTGGTGCTTTCCATTTTAGGTCCGCTGGTATTTGGAATCGCAGTATTTGACGGCTTCCAGCACACGCTCACTGTCTGGCTTGCCCGATATATCAATATTTACCTCTGGCTTCCTGTTGCCAATATATTCGGAAGCATAATCGGAAAGATTCAGGAACTCATGCTCAAGCTGGACCTCTCGCAGGTGCAGGCAACAGGTGACACTTTTTTCAGCAGGACCGATATGTCATATTTAATTTTCATGATAATAGGTATCATAGGATATTTTACCGTGCCTTCTGTTGCCAATTATATTGTTCACGCAGGCGGAGGAGGAGCCCTGGGTCATAAAGTGACAAGCATGTTTGGCAATTCAGCTAGTTCTGTTATGAGAACCTCTTCAAACGCGGTTGGAATGGCTGCTGATGCGATGGGAGATGCGGATCGGAGAATGACCAGCAGCATGGCTGCGACAGCAGGAAGCAGTCCTTATTTTACTGATAAAGGAAACTATATGAATGACAGGCTTAAAGGAAATTCTAAACAGACTTAATAACAGGAGCATATGTTTACCAAAATGAAAAACGTTGATACGGCATTTAGATATGTGAGAGGTTTCACGATGCTTGTAATTGCAGGCTGCATCATAATTAGCTGCTATGCTGTCTATAAAAGTTTCCAGACAGTGAGCCTTATGCAGGATAAAGTATATATTCTGGCAAACGGCAAAGCGCTGGAAGCTTACGCTTCGGAAAGAAAAGATAATATTGCTGTTGAAGCAAGGGACCATGTGAAAACCTTTCACAAGTTTTTCTTTACCCTTGATCCTGATGATAAGGTCATTAAAACCAATATCACAAAAGCGCTGTATCTGGCAGACGACAGTGCAAAACGGATTTATGATGACCTGAAGGAAAACAATTTTTATTCGGGTATTATATCAGGAAATATCAGCCAGACCATCCAGATTGACAGTGTGAGTATTGATATCCGTGAATATCCCTACCGTTTTAGATGTTATGCCGGACAGAACATTATCCGTACTACCAGTATTTTAAAAAGAAGCCTGCTTACGGAAGGTGCGCTTCGCAATGTATCAAGAAGCGATAATAATCCGCATGGTTTTCTTATCGAGCGGTTTAATACGATTGAAAACAAAGATCTTTCCGCAGAAACCAGAAAATAGAGATTTATGAAATCCTTTTTTACAAGACAGACTGAGCCTTTTGTGTATCACAAGTATTATCTGCTATTGCAGAAAAGATGGGCAGAAAAAATGAAGAGCGTCACAGATGGGCTCTCTAAAACAAAACTGATCTGGGGACTTCTGTTCTTTACGGTTTTGACATCGGGTTATTTAATTTATAACCTGTATAGGACATTTTATAAACAAGCTGAGGTTTCAACAGCTTCAAAAATTAAGACAATCAATTTAAAAAACTAAAATTATGCAAGAGAAAACATTATCTCCAAAGGAATCTAAAAAGAGAAAGATGCTTTTAATGCTGCCTCTTATAACATTTCCATTTCTCACATTCTTATTTTATTCATTAGGCGGCGGAAGAATGGAATCCAAGATGGCAGGGAACGACGAAAGGAAAGGATTCAATTTTCATCTGCCACTGCCTAAATTTAAAGAAGATTCAGCACTGGATAAGATGAGCTATTACGATCAGGCAGCAGTTGATTCGATAAAACTGCGAGAGCAGATAAAAAAAGATCCTAACTATATTGATAATAAAGTCTCGGAAGATAAAGCAGATTCTTTTTCCACAAGTGATTTTGAATCCCGCATGCTTCCAAAAAACAGATCAGCTTTTAATTCTCAGTCTTTTCAGGACCGCAATGAACAGAAAGTTTATGAGAAGCTGAGGGCTCTTGAAAACATAATCAGCCAGCCAGCTGTCCCTGCTTACGGTCAGGACATGAGGGAATTTGAAAATTACGGCACTTCTCGTGGAGAATCGGAAGAGATTAAAAAACTTGAAGGGCTAATGTCGACGATGAGCACGACCCAGGAACCTGATCCGGAACTTCAGCAGTTAGGCGGTATGCTGGAAAATATTTTGGATATACAGCATCCGCAGCGCGTGCAGGAAAGGCTTAGACAAACATCTGAGAGCAAAAAAGGCAAAATATATTCAGTGCAGAAAAAAGAAGCAGAGAATAACATAAGCTCACTTCAGCGGAATGCCGATTGGCAGACCTCTTTGAAAACAAATGAATTTTATTCTCTGGACGAAGCAGAGCCTGCTGAAGAAATACAAAATTCTATTGAAGCAGTTGTGCACCAGACGCAGACTATTGTCAATGGCTCGGTGGTTAAATTAAGACTCACGAATGATATTTTTCTCCAAGGAACAATTATACCCAGAAATGCTTTTCTGTATGGTATGGCGGCTTTAAAAGGAGAGAGGCTGGAGGTAAAAATCACAAACATCCAGTACAATAATTCGATATTTCCCGTCGAGCTGGCTGTCTATGATATGGACGGGATTGACGGCATCTATATTCCCGGAGCGATTAACAGGGATGTGGCTAAGGCATCAGCTGACAGATCCATTCAGACACTCGGTCTTACCGGGATTTCGGATTCATGGGGTGCACAGGCCGCAGGTATGGGTATCGAGGCTGCTAAAAGTCTGATGAGCAAAAAGGTAAAACTCATAAAAGTGGTTGTAAAGGCAGGGTATCAGGTGCTGCTGTATGATGAAAAACAAAAGAATTTAAAACCTTAAAAGAGAGAAAATATGAAAAGAGCGAATTATTTGTTTTTAATCAGCTTGCTGCTGGTTTGTGTTTCAGTTAATCCACAGTCAAACGCAAGGGAAACTGTCTTTTACGAAGACCAGTATAAAAATCTAAAAATAGGTTTTTCTAAAACCACAAGCATTATTTTTCCTTATACAATCAAGAGCATAGATAAAGGAAGCGCAGAAGTGCTTGTACAGAAAGCAAAAGGAGTTGAGAATATACTACTTGTAAAAGCTGCTAAACAGCATTTTTTCCAGACCAATCTGACAGTTGTAACTTCTGACGGGAAATTGTATGTTTTTGTACTAAATTATGACGATTCTTGCCCTGACTTAAATTTTAAGGCTGAAAATGCAGTGGCTGCAAGCAGGGATGTGCTGTTTTCTTTAGAAAACGAAAATCAGAAAAGAATTGAACAGTGTGCTTTGGCTGCATATTCCAAAAAGAAAAAAATCAGTGGTCTAAAAAAATCAAAGTATCAGATCAGACTGGAGGTGAACGGGATCTTTATCCAGCAGGATGTTTTGTATCTGCGTATTGTTTTTGAAAACAAATCAAAGATTAACTACGATATTGATCAGCTCCGTTTTTTTATCAGAGACCAGAAGAAGTCAAAACGTACCGCGTCGCAGGAAATTGAACTGCAGCCTTTGTACGTGACTTCATCTTCTTCTGTAATTCCTTATAAATCTGAAATAATAAAAGTTTATGCTCTGGAGAAATTTACCATCCCGGAGAATAAGTATCTAACACTTCAGATGATTGAAAAAAACGGCGGAAGACATTTGGAAGTGGATATTAATAATAATCTGACTGATAAGGTAATTCCGATTACAGAATTAAGCAGTGACACTTTTTAAGCTTTAAAATAAATTATGATAATCAATCTAGCTGACACTGAAATGATGCTGTCGTTTGCTGAGGAAATGGCTTATAACGGCCATCGGTTTGCTGCCTTTAATACAGATGAGGTGACTGATACCTATAGCATCGAGTTTTTTAGAAACCCATTGGATGCGAAGGAGTACTGTCTGGTGATGACCAATGATGCGAATTATTTTCAGAGCCTGCCGATTGAATCAGTTATCAACGACTTGCGAGCAGTTTTGAATAGCGGGGCAGATACTTCCGAAAATGAAGCAATACAACTTACTGGATTTGCCAAAAGGGAAATAGATAGGAGAGAAATTTTAGAAAATAATTTAAATGAAAATGCAATGAATGAGAAAAATTTAGAATACCTGAAAGACCAGTTAAAATATACTGGATTTGGAGAAACGTTCGATGCTGAACTGCGAGAGAACATAATGAAGGGAGATAAGGATTTTAAAATTATGCACACCGGCATTATGAACAATGGTCTGCCAAATAAGGATACCTTAACTGTAGAATTAAATTTCAAAAGGTCTGAGCAGACAGATATGTACTTTTTTAATTCCTATCATGTCAATCTTCAGAAAGAAGAAAACAAACCTGGTCTGGAACAGACCTTCTACATCAACAAAGACAGCGCCAGCATTACAATGAAAGAGGCATATAATTTGATGGAAGGCAGATCTGTCAATAAAGATCTTAAAAACAAAGAAGGGGAGAGCTATAATTGCTGGCTGAAAATCGACTTTAAACAATCTGACAATGGTAATTTTAAACTGAACCAATACCATCAGAATTATGGGTATGATTTGGAAGCAAGTCTGGCAAAACATTCAATCAAAGAGCTCAATACTCCGCAGTATAAAGAAGACCTTTTAAATTCCCTTAAAAAAGGAAATCTTCAGTCAGCGACTTTCGTAGTTAGCGGTGTTGAAAGTAAAATGTTTGTGGAGGCAAATCCCCAGTTTAAGACTGTTAATGTTTATGATGAAAATTTACAAAGAATCAACCATCGAGAGAGCAAGGAAGAGAAGAAGGCTGAATCTCAAAAAGAATCAGTATCTAAAGATCAAAAAAAAAATCTAGATTCTGATGAAGGTGATTCAGGGAGGAAAGATAATAAAGTAAAGAAAAGAAAAACTCCTTCACTTTAAAAGTTATGGAAAAATTAAAGCCTTTATCGGATTTTTTCAAAGCAATAGAGAATGATTACCGGATTAGTCCAATGCATATTGCCATTTATGCAGCTCTATTACAATTTAGATCCGTTAAGGGCTTTATTAATCCAATTTTTGTCTTTAGCTCGGAGATTATTGTTATTGCTAAAGTTTCTTCAGCAAATACGTATCATAAATGTGTCCAGGAACTTCATCAGTATGGATATATAAAGTATAGACCATCTTTTAAAAAAAATCGTGGAAGTGAAGTATATTTTTTGTTTTCAGCTGACGCGGACATCTAAAGATTCTGCAATTAATAATTTTATGAAATTGTACTATGAATGAAATTGTAACCAAGGAAGATCTGAGACAGTTTGGTCTTCTTCTAGTAGATAAAATACAGGCTTTATTTAAAGATAAGGATTCTGGACGGAAAGAAACTTTGGAACCAGAGTGGATTAAAAGCAAGTCTGTGAGAAAACTGCTTGATATTTCAGCAGGTTCAGTACAGAATCTTAGAACAAGCCAAAAAGTCCGTTTCAAAAAAGTGCTTGGCTCGTATTACTACAATAAAGAAGATCTTCAAAAACTATTTGATGATGATAAACACTAAAAGATTAAAAGAAAGCGATATAATGAGTTATCTGTCAATATATAGTAATGATCCTAAACTAAATGTCTGGCATCTATCAATTTTGACAGCAATACTGGGATTAGGCTATAGGCAAGGCCAACGAAGAAGGATTAAAGTCAGCCGCAGTAAAATTATGGAGCTGTCACATGTGAATACGCTGCCGACTTATCATAAGTATTTTAAACAGCTTCAGGATTTAGGATACATTAAGTACACCCCATCTTATCATCCAGGATATAAAAGCGAAGTTAAGTTGTGTAAAAAGAGGCTATCTCAAATATTTTGAGATAGCCTCTTTTAAGTTTAAAGATATTTTAAAATGATAATAATATACCCAGTATACCACATTGAAAATCCACTTAAACAGGTGGGTTTTTATATTATAAGAGTTTGTTTTTATAACCCATTTAATAAAGATAAGGCTCAAAATATTGCCATGCATTAATCTGTTCTGTTATAATTTCTTTGATGCTGTCATCTTCAAAGCCATCACATTTATGCCATTTATCTGTATCAGCATTGTAATATGCTATATAATTAAAAGTAAAACCTTCACTATCACAACGTCGAGTTATGCTAACAAGATAAGTCCTAGATGATTCAGGTTTATTTTTTGCGGATACGTTAGCCAACTCATATTCTAGTTTTAATTTGAAAAAAGATACAAAGATGTTCTGAGAAAAAAGAAAAGGCGTGCTTAGAAAGCACGCCTTTTCTTTTGCATCATTTCGAACTTTTAAAAAGCTTTAAACATTCTTTGAGCAATATTGTTCAATTAGTGAAATTATAAAAATTTCATCATGCTAGACACATTAAAACAAACATTGAAGTTCCTACACGAACAATTTTCAAAATTTTTCAAATCATTTAGAGAACTAATGCAATTTATTGTTCGGCTTTATAATTTTTATAAAGCGTTTCACTTTTTAAAGGATTTATTTTCTAAATGATGTTTTCAAACCACCTACTCCAATAGGTGGTTTTTATTTTATAAATTAAACAATATCATTGATTTACTTCGAAGACTTCCTAAAGTTATGACCGACGTCGACATCTATGATTTCAATTCTTGCTACAATAGTTGAAGAAGTCGGAAACATGATAGATTTAGCTCGTTAATAGTATTTCAAAAATATTAGTATCTTAACTTATTATCATTCTTATTTTGTAACTTTAAATTAAAACTATTTATGGAACTACCATTGGCATTGTCTGACGAAATTCTTAAAATACTTGCTCAAAATTATAACAAGACTTACAGTTTAGAAGATTTAACTAGTATAATTATGCTTACAGATAATACGTGCTCAGAAGTGGAATGTCAGGCAAAGGTATTGGATGTTCTAATACAATTAGATGATGACGAGTTAATTGTTTTAAATCCTGAAACTGATGAAAGTTCAATAACTAAAAAAGGTGTCATAAAACAAACTATTAAAATTTAACATAAGATAGTTTATGCTAATATTTTTTTTTTTCTATATTTTTGATAATGTGTTGTTTGCATATAAAATTAAGTTATCAATCATCACTATCTTATAAGCCATTGCAACCAACATAGAAAAATTCTTTAAATATTTACCTGAACATCTGGCTATGATTTCTTGGAAAGATTTAAAGACATATTAAAGAGCAAATATTACTATTTGCTCTTTTGTTTTGTGTAAAATTGAATTCTTATACATAATTAAACTATATCGCGATTATATTGCACCTTTTTAAAGTGGTATACTGTGTATATTATTATCTTTAAAATTATTTATCACGAAGAAATGTTGTATTTCTTTTTGATTGCCTGAATTTCCTTTTCGAGCCTGCTGAGAACCGCCAAATCAGGCTTAGACATTTTGGACCCAGTTTTATTGAGTTTTTTATTGAGAATAGACATTTCACGTCCGATTGTGGCCTGCTCAGTTATAGCATATGCCTCAGTCTGTTTTACCGATGCATGACCCAGCAGTTCTTTAACTACATTAATAGGGACGTTGTTATTTAATGTCACAGTGCTTCCAAAAGTACGGCGTGCCATATGCGTGTTTAATGTAAAAGGAAAGCCGCATAAGACTGCCACCTCTTTTAGATACTCATTCATTTTCTGGTTGGATGAAACAGGAAGCACGGTTCCACGCTGGATACACAGCGGGTGCTCTTTATATTTTTCAACTATTTTCAGTGCTTGGGGAAGAAGAGGGACATTAAATGATGAGTTTGTTTTCTGCCTTTCGGACATAATCCATAGATTTCCATCAATGCCTTCTTTGATATCAGTTTTCTTTAATTGATAAGCGTCTATGTAAGCCAGACCAGTGTAGCATTGGAAGACAAATACATCCCTTACGACATTGAGCCTGTCAGTTGTGAAATAATGACTTTCAAGTTCGTACAATTCCTGTGCGGTGAGTGGTTTTTTTACCAGTTTTGTTTTACGTCCCTTAAAGTTCTTAAATGGGTCCTTGGTGATTAACTCCTTATCAATGGCGCGGATTACAATCTTTTTGAAATTTGCAATATACTTTAGGGTTGTGTTGTTGCTGCAGTCGCGTACAGTTCTAAGGTAAAATTCGAAGTCCTTTACAAACTCAAGATTCAAATCCGCAAATTCAAGATCGTGCTTTTTAAGCTTGAATTTTATAAACGCAGTCAAATGGTTTTTAGTAATGGTAAACCGGTCAAGGGTGCCTTTTGCATAGCCTTTTCCAAGAAGCGCCTCCATTTCATCATTATGCTTTTGAAATTCTTCGAGCACCTTAATCTTTGGCGCTGTCTTTCCCAGAACCCCGTCCATAATTTTCTCAGCGGTTATGGTTTTGCCGCTGTACATCATTTCGGTTTTGATTTCATTGATTTTTAAAGTCAGCGAATCTAAAAAGAAGTTCAGCGACTTTGCATCTTCCTTTGAGCCGACCGCTCTTTCGAACCTTTGATCCCATCGTGTATTATCCCATCTTCTCTTAGTTGAGCTTTCCTTACGGATACCGTCAACAGTTATTCTGAAATACACGATCCATTCTTTACTTTCTATTTTGGGTCTTTTTAAAAAGAATCCCAAACCAAAACTGCTTTCCAACATAATCCTACTTTTTAAATTAATAAATGTAGAATAATATTACTGCCAAATCAAGTCGTTAATCTCATTAACCCCTATGATATAAGGGATTTTTACTGTTTCTGGTGCACTTTTCAGCGCGCCGGAAAGTGCACCGATTCTGCACCTTTAATTTTGTGAGGATTTATAAATATTGAAAACAGGCCTAAAATAAAAAAAACCTGCAAATCCTTGAATTTGCAGGTCTTCAGACATTTTTTGTGGCTTTTTAAAAAGAATGAAAACTTTAAGTTTTCCGCCTTTTAGGCCTTTCCGTGGGGAGAGCAGGATTCGAACCTGCGAAGTTTTCACAGCAGATTTACAGTCTGCCCTCGTTGGCCGCTTGAGTATCTCCCCGAATCTCTAGCGTTGTGCTTTGTTGTTCTAAGCGGTTGCAAAGATAGGAACTCTTTCTACATTTCCAAACAAAAAAACGACTTAATTTTAAGTTATTTTAAAGTTATTTTTTAATTCATTGGAAGTGAATAAAATAAAAAATCTCTAATTTGTATTTTTTTTAATTTATTTTTAAAAGTAGGAATATTTTTATAGTAAATTTTTGGTTTTACATTTAGATTTTTTCTTAAATCAAGTCGCCAGCCATTACTTTTGCTGGTATATTTAAATAAAGATTTATGAAAAAAAAATATTGATGTTGTTTTATAATTGGCTTCTGATGAATTTAAAAATAGCATTACAGTTTTAAATTACTCTTCAAATGAGCTTTTTTAAGCCAGGTTTTTGTTTTTTGTTGATAGACTCCATTTCTGAATTTATGATACAGTATAAAACAAAAAAATCTCCCTAAGGAGATTTTTTTTTGACTTATTTTAAAAGGAGAATTATTTTGCTAATAATTCTAATATTTTAGCTTTCAATTCTGGACCTCTTAAATCCTGAGCAACCACTTTTCCTGATGCGTCAAGAATAAAAGTTGCCGGAATTGATTCAACATTATATTGTTTTGCAATTGGTTCATCCCAGAATTTTAAGTTTGAAACATGAGTCCATGTTAAACCGTCAGCTGCAATAGCTTCTTTCCAGTGTTCAGCATCTTTGTCTAAAGACACACCAATAATATTTAATCCTTTTGAATGCAGTTCTTTGTAAATAGCCACAACATTTGGGTTTTCTTTTCTGCATGGTCCGCACCATGAAGCCCAGAAATCAACAATAGTTACTTTGCCTAAGCTTTCTTTAAGCGAAACTACTTTTCCTTGAGGGTTAGGAGCCGAAAAATCTGCTCTTCATTTAGCGCTGCCAACTGGAGGAGCTGTTGCACCAACCGCAGGCATTTTTGCTTGACCTAGTCTAGATTTAATTTCTTTACCAGGAGTTGTATTTTTTACAGACTCATCTAAAGCGTTGTATAAACTTTCAGCTTTTTTCATATCTGTACTTGGATCATTGATCATTCCTTGTAAAATCAATACAGAAATAAAAGATTTTGGGTGGCCTTCAGCATAAGCTAAGTATTTCTTTTTGCTGTTAGCTTGTACTTCTGTTTGAATTTCCATGTATTGTTTCATCAAGCTGTTGATAGTTGCTGTATCTTGAGCCTGTTGAGCTTGCTGCATTTTCTGAGTATTCTTTTTCTGAAAATCAATTAAGCTTTTTTGAGTTTTGTTTAATTCTTCGTTGAATTTTACGTACTCATCATTGTTGTAAGTTCCAGAAACTTTAGATTTATGAATACTGTCTTTATCAATTTCAATATTAATTTCTCCAGTCTCTAATATAAATGGATATGGCTGGTTAGCACCTTGAATGATTAGAGTGTGGAAAGCAGGCTCAGTAACTTTTCCTTTAATTTCAAATTTTCCATTTTCAACTTTTACTGTATCCAGCGCAACTGACATTCTTGTAGCAGGATCTAAACCTTGAAGAATGATTGTTTTTCCGTTTTCAATTCCTTTTGCAGTACCTGTAATAAGGTATTCTCCATCTTTAACTTTACTGCATGAAATTATAGCTGCAGAAGCTGTAAGTAAAAAAAGTATTTTTTTCATTATAAAAAATTAATTAGTTAATTGATTTGTGCAACAAAAGTATCTAAAATTATAAAACATATAGAATTTTGTAACCTAAAATTTTGTTATAGTTTTTTTTGTTCTAATCGTCCTAAAATCAGGGGTTTTGTTGCTTTTATTTGATTTAAAACTCCTATTTGATTTTTGTTTCTAACGTGAAGATAGGATTTTTATAATAATAAAGTATAAAAAAAGCACTCTGTAAAAAGAGTGCTTTCTGAAATATTTTTGAATAAAATTATTCTTGATTTGTTTTCTTTCTCCAGGTAAAAGCATTTAAGATATGTCTTTTTGCAAACCTTGCAGGAGAATCAGCATTTACCATTTTCACGTAAGTTGCTTTAGGAACACTAATGTATTCGTAAACACTTCCATTAGAAAAATCAATAATCAAACGTCCTTCTACAAATTTAAAATCAGTAATAGAACAAGTTGAAATTGTTTCTGTGTACTCAGGTAAATTAAGTTTGATAGTATCAGGGTGAATACTTACTAAAAAGTGGTAAGCTTCGATAATCGTTTTACTTTTTTCTTCTGCAGCTTTAAGACCAGCTTCATCTCCAACAAATTTATCAGGATGAGATTCTTTCATCGCATTACGATAAATTGTTTTTAAATCTTTTAATTCTGCAGTTTTCTCTACGTTTAGTAACTTGCGGTATTCAACTATTTTTTTCATAAATAAAAGGTAACTACTTGTCTATTAGTTTGAAATTGATCTTTTTTAGTTCAAATCGACAAATTTTTTGCAAAGGTACACTTTTTTTTAACTTTTCAGTTTTCATGTAAAAAATATTCTTTTCGAATTATGAATTATGAATTATGAATTATGAATTATGAATTAGTAGATTAAAACTCATAATTCATAACTTATAACTAACTTTAGTTTCCCGGTTTATGATTTGCTTTATCAAAGTTTCTTGACTTTTTAGGATATTTATCATAGCTGATATCGCTTGGGTTCTCAATAACAGATTTTATGGTAACCCAGTCGCCAACTTTAAAATTAGACTCAACCGTTTTATAATCTAAAAGATATTCTCCACAGAAATAATTGTTGTTTTCATCTTTTTCGATTACGCCGGTGTAAACTCCTTTTTGCGGCAATTTTTCATGTGAATCTTTAGACATGTTTTTATATTTTAAATTGAAGAAGCAAAGTTAATCAATTTAGTTTGTTTTGGGGAGTTCGCCGTAATCTGAGTATATTTGCACATGCAGAAAAATTTTAAACCCCATCCTAATTCATTCAAAAATACGTTTTGTGTTTTTAATGAAGTACTTCCAAATGAAATTGAAGGTTTAAACAAACAATTCGAAAGCAAAGCAGGAAGTTCTTATTATTATACCCAAGCCGGAATGTATCGCGTATCAAACCATTGGGGAAGATTAGCCAATAGTAAATGGCGTTTACTGGCTCGTGAGCCCGAAACTGAATCAAAAACAAAAATAGGATTTGCTCTTTGGGAAGAGTTTTATCCGGATAATGCCGATGAAAAACTGTATTATATAGAAGCCGATTTTGAAAAAAATCTAGCAAATTATCAGCATAAAAAAAATCCAAAATACGACGGAAAAGCAATTTTAAGGACCAGTTTTGAAACAACAAAACGTTTAAAACAAGTCAGAAATCTGCAGCAATTAACTTCATGGGCAAAACATTTTGAATATGAAGATATAAACGATTTAAGAAAAGAGATAATTACCGAACTGATTTTTACCGAAAAAAGTTTAGAAGAAATTAAAAGAGCAATATATGGGACGCAATAATGAACGAAATATCAAAATTCACAATGACAAATTGCACAAAGCCCAGGCAAAGAAAAAACAAGCCGAAGTTTCCCGCAAAGAAAAACTGAAAGAAATTGTGAAAAAATTCAACGAAAGTAAAGAGTAAATAAATTATAGTTTCAAGTTTTAGGTTTCAAGTTTCACGTTATGCGGCAACTTGAAACCTGCAGCTTGAAACCTCAAACAAAAATAACCATGAGTAATAAATTCGAAACCTTAAAAGCCAGCGTTCAGGAAATCATTGATTTAATTGCTGCAGGAGATTCCAGAGAAGCCAATAATAAACTTCTTGAAGTAAGTGATACGCTAGACGAAATGATTGATTTTGCTGAAGAAGATGAAGAAGTGAGAGAAATCAGCCGTTATCAGGTTTTATTAAATCAGCTTCACGTTAAAATTAATGGAGAAGAACCAGTCGATGGAGAATAAAATCTGCTTTTGTGACACAGGATTACTTTTTGAAAATTGCTGCGGATTATATCTCCAAAAGAATCAAAAAGCACCAGCAGCTTTGGCCTTAATGCGTTCCAGATATTCTGCTTATGCTAGCCATAATGCTGATTATCTTATAGAAACGACCTATATTTCTGAAAGAAAATATTATTCTAAAACAGAAATTTTAAGATGGGCACAAGAAAATAAATGGCAGAAACTGGAAATTTTGAGTTTTACCGAAAATACAGTTGAGTTTAAAGCTTATTTTTTAGATTCTGATCAAAAACCTCAAATACATTACGAATTTTCTACTTTTAAATTCGAAAATGGCGCTTGGTTTTATGTTGACGGAAAGTTTGAATAATTATTATATCTAACACTGTTAGTAGTAGATTTTGGTTAAATATTTTAACTAAAAATTAATAAACGTTTCGTTTTTCATAATTCTAAAAAAACGTAATTTTAAAATTATGAAAAACGAATTTAAAAAAGGTTTTTATTTTAAGTCGTACGAAGCCCCTTTTCAGTCTCCGTTTGAAAAACTTTTTGGCATTTTCAAAGAGCTGATCACCCATACTTCGGGTGATTTTGATGAAGCAATCAGCTGGCTTCGTGAGTTAGATATAGAATATAAACTGACCGACGAGAACTACACAATCGATGATTTTATCGAAGATTTAAAAAAGAAAGGTTATATAAAAGACGAAGTCAAAGAAGACGGAACGAACGGTTTTGGAATTACGGCTAAAACAGAACGTGCGATTCGACAGCAGGCTTTAGATCAGATTTTTGGAAATCTGAAACGTTCCGGAAACGGAAATCACAAAACAAAACATGCCGGAAATGGTGATGAACATACCGGAGAATTTCGTGAATTTAATTTTGGCGACGGTTTAGAACGTATTTCGTTAACCGAAAGTCTGCGAAATGCCCAAATCAATAACGGTGTCGAAAGTTTCATGCTGACTGAAAATGACTTGGTTGTAGAAGAAACACAGCACAAAGCACAAATGAGCACCGTTTTAATGATCGACATAAGCCACAGTATGATTTTGTATGGCGAAGATAGAATCACGCCTGCCAAAAAAGTTGCAATGGCTTTGGCAGAATTAATCACAACACGTTATCCAAAAGACACACTTGATATTTTGGTTTTTGGAAATGATGCCTGGACAATCCCAATTAAAGATTTGCCTTATTTACAAGTTGGACCCTATCATACCAATACAGTTGCCGGACTTCAGTTGGCAATGGATATTTTACGCCGAAAACGAAATACGAACAAGCAGATTTTTATGATTACCGACGGGAAGCCAAGCTGTGTGCGCGAACGTGACGGTTCGTATTATATGAACAGTAACGGCCTCGACGAATATATCGTAGACAAATGCTATACGCAGGCACAGCAGGCCAGAAAATTACATATTCCAATTACGACTTTCATGATTGCCAATGATCCGTATCTACAGCGTTTTGTAAATCATTTTACAGAAGCTAATCAGGGAAAAGCATTTTATACAGGACTAAAAGGTCTGGGCGAAATGATTTTTGAAGATTATGAAACGAATAGGAAAAAGAGAGTTAGGTAAAGTGTTCAGTCACAGTAATCAGTCTCTGCCGCAGTTGTCACGCTGAGCGAAGTCGAAGCGCTGTTTTTTTGCCAGCTGGTGTTTAAATTAAATTCAAGGCTTATAATCTGCAGAAGATAAAAACAATAACAAAATCTATATTTCAATAAAAATGGAAATAAACAATATAAAAACATTAGGGCAGTTAAAAGCTGCAGGATATAAAAGCACAGGTATAAAGGACGAATTACGAAATAATCTTCGTGAGAAAATCAAAACCGGAAAACCAGTTTTTGAAGGTGTTCACGGATTTGAAAATACGGTAATCCCAGAATTAGAACGTGCAATTCTTTCTCGTCATAATATCAATTTACTTGGACTTCGCGGACAAGCAAAAACACGTTTGGCACGTAAAATGGTCGAATTATTAGATGAATACATTCCGTTTGTAACAGGTTCAGAAATCAATGATGATCCGCTGAATCCAATTTCGCGTTTTGCAAAAGATCTAATTGAAGAGAAAGGAGATGAAACTCCAATTTCGTGGCTGCACAGAAGCGAACGTTTCTTCGAAAAATTAGCAACTCCAGATGTTACAGTTGCTGATTTAATTGGTGATGTTGACCCAATTAAAGCAGCAAATTTAAAATTATCATACGCAGATGACCGCGTAATTCATTTCGGAATGATTCCGAGAGCAAACCGCTGTATTTTTGTAATCAACGAATTACCTGATTTACAAGCCAGAATTCAGGTTGCATTATTCAATATTCTGCAGGAAGGAGATATTCAAATTCGTGGTTTTAAATTGAGAATGCCTCTTGATATGCAGTTTATTTTTACCGCAAATCCAGAAGATTATACCAATAGAGGAAGTATTGTAACACCTTTAAAAGACAGAATAGGTTCGCAGATTTTAACGCATTATCCTGAAACCGTAGAAATTGCAAGAACCATTACACAGCAGGAAGCTAAACTGGATCAAAACCAAAGCGATATAGTGTATGTGCCGAGTTTAGCCAGAGATATTTTAGAACAAATTAGTTTTGAAGCACGCGAAAGCGAATACATCGACAATAAAAGCGGTGTAAGTGCCAGAATGAGTATTACGGCTTTTGAAAACCTGATCAGCAGTGCAGAACGCCGAGCTTTAAAATCCGGAGTAGATAAAACCAATCTGCGTTTATCAGATTTTATGGGAATCATTCCAGCTATTACCGGAAAAGTAGAATTGGTTTATGAAGGAGAGCAGGAGGGAGCAGCTGTTGTAGCACAGCATTTAATTGGTTCAGCAATTCGAACTTTGTTTCCATCCTTATTTCCGAAAATTGAGAAACTAGAAAAACCGGGAGAAAAAACACCATATTCTGATTTGATCGAATGGTTTTTTGCAGAAAGCGGTTTCGAATTATTAGACGATGCTTCTGATGCGGAATACCAAAGTATTTTAGATGAAGTAACACCTTTAGATCTTTTACTGAAAAAATACCATCCTGAATTAGATAAAAAGGATCAGTATTTCATGAAAGAATTTGTTTTATGGGCATTGGTAGAATATAAAAAACTGAGTAAAGATCGTTTTGCACAAGGACATCAGTTTAAAGATATGTACGGAAGTTATATCAGCAAACTTTAAAGAGCTTTCTTTTTAGAATTTTAATCTGGTCTAGCCGGTTTTTTAAAACCGGCTGGGCCTTTTAAATTTAGAATACTTTACTTTTACCCCTCAAAATATAAATTTATGTTGTTTCTTATTTTAAGTGTATTGTGCAGTGTTACGGTGGGTGTGATTTTCAAAATAACCCGAAAATACAATGCAGATCCTATTCAGATTATTACGTTCAATTATGTAACAGCCTTAATACTCTGCTATTTTACCTTTAGTCCGGATTTAACGGTTGTTCATGCAGATGCACCTTGGAATATTTATGCAGCAGTGGGCGTTTTACTGCCAATTGTTTTCTTGTTTTTGTTTACTTCCATCAAATATATGGGAATCGTAAAGACTGATGCCGCACAGCGTTTGTCTTTGTTTATTCCGATAATTGCCGCCTGGTTAATTTTTAAGGAAGATTTTAATACTTATAAAGTTATCGGACTTATAATTGGTTTTATAGCCCTTCTTTTCATCTTAAGAAAGCAATCAACTAACGATCAGAACAAATGGATATTTCCGGCCGCTGTATTTTTAGGATTCGGGATTATCGATATTCTTTTTAAACAGATTGCGCTTTTTACCGCTTTGCCTTATACAACATCTTTGTTTATTGTATTTGATATTTCTCTTGCCGTTTCTTTATTGGTAGTAGTGTATAATGTAGTTTTGAAAAAAGTAAAATTAAGTTCTAAAAATATTCTTTTTGGAGCCTTAGTTGGTATTTTCAATTTCGGAAATATTCTATTTTATTTAAAAGCACATAAAGCTTTTGCCGAAAATCCTTCAACAGTTTTTGCCGGAATGAATATGGGAGTTATTGTTTTAGGAAGTCTTGTCGGTCTGCTTTTTTTCAAAGAAAAACTATCAAAAATTAACTTCATAGGTATCTTTTTAGCCTTAATTGCGATCATTTTTATCGTTTTCTCGCAATTTATGTAATTTTTTTTACTGTTTTAAGGTCTTAATTTACAGTTGTTTTGCTGTTAATTTGCATTTTTTTTAAAATTAACTCTACTAATTCGATAGAATTTATAAAATATATTTATAAATTTGTCATAACAATGAAAAACTATATTCTAAATATCATCCCGTTTATGTGCTGCTTGACGATGTGCTGCATGTCAAACTATGGGATGAAATGGCGTTAATAGAGAAAGTACTTGTTAGTTATTTTTTTTTTGAGCCTTTCATGCACCATGAAAGGCTTTTTTTAGAAATAGTAAAACCAATACAATGAGATCAAATAGAAATTTAAATAGTACGATGCACAGTTTTCAGACAAAAATTCCGTGTTGTATGTGCTGTTGATTTTATTGCCGATAAACTTTATTAAACCCAAATTCTATAAACCCCAAAAATTTAAAATAAATACTATGAGTACAGAAATTATAAAACAGAATCCCTTTCAATCGATGATTGACAGGTTTAATATAGCAGCCGATATTCTTAATTTAGACGAATCGATCAGACAAAAGCTGCAACGTCCTGAGAAACAAATTGTAGTAAATTTTTCGATTACATTAGATAACGGAACCGAACAAAACTTTGAAGGATACCGCGTAATTCACAATACAGCTTTAGGCCCTTCAAAAGGAGGTATACGTTATGATACTGCCGTAAACCTTGATGAAGTAAAAGCATTGGCCGCCTGGATGACCTGGAAATCTGCTGTAACCGGAATTCCCTTTGGAGGAGCAAAAGGCGGCATTATCTGCGATCCAAAAACACTTTCTAAAACAGAATTAGAAAGAATTACAAGAGCTTATACAAAAGCGTTATCCGATATTTTTGGCCCTGAAAAAGATGTTCCTGCGCCGGACATGGGGACAGGCCCGGACGAAATGGGCTGGTTAATGGATGAATTTTCATTGGTTCACGGAAAAACGATTCATGCTGTTGTAACTGGGAAACATCTGCATTCCGGAGGTTCGTTAGGCAGAGTAGAAGCAACAGGAAGAGGAGTAAGCATTATTACGCTGCTTGCACTTGAAAAATTAAAATTGAGACCGGCAAGATCTACGGCAGCAATTCAGGGATTTGGAAATGTTGGTCTGCATTCTGCTTTGTTTTTATACGAAAAAGGAGTGAAGATTGTAGCCGTAAGCGATGTTTCAGAAGCTTTTTACAATCCGGACGGGATTAATATTCCAGAGTTGATTTTGTATTACAATCTAAATAATAAAACCATAAAAGGTTATCCAAATTCAGTTGCCATTAAACATGAAGATTTACTGCTTTTAGATGTTGATGTTTTAATTCCGGCTGCAAAAGAAGATGTAATTACACAGAAAAATGCCAAAGACATTCGCGCAAAAATAATTATCGAAGCAGCAAACGGTCCTGTTTCATCTGATGCCGATAAAATTCTGCATGAAAACAACGTTTTGGTCGTTCCGGATATTTTAGCAAATGCCGGCGGTGTTACGGTTTCTTATTTTGAGTGGCTTCAAAACTCATTATTAGAATCATGGAGAATTCACCAGATTAACAAACGTCTGGAAGATATTTTAGAAAAAGGTTTTGAAACCGTATTTAGAGTTGCAGTGAAACATGACGTTACGCCCAGAATTGCAGCGTATATAATCGCGCTGAAAAAAGTAGCCGAGACACAATCTGTAAAAGAAGTCGCTCTCGAAGCGCCAAAATTTAAACAGAATTAAGTTTTTATAACCATAATCTAAGATGGGTTTCATCAGTCAATATCATGTCATAAAACAGCAGATATTGATTGATGAAATTGTCTTTTTAATTCAATTAGTTGTTTTTAGTTCTTTAAAAATCAATAAAGTAATCTTTAAAAATGAAAAATATTAATTTTCTAGCTTTTGCAATGCCCGCTTTCTTTCTTTTTTTATTTCTGGAATATAAGCTGGCACAACGAAAAAAAAGACCTGAAATTTTTAATTATGAAAGTTCTGTTTCTAATATAAGTATTGGTATTGCAGAACGATTGATTAATTTATTTGTTGCCGCAAGTTTTTATCAATTGTATTATTTGATTTACGACGAGTATCGAATTTTTGAAATCCCAAGCGGATTTCTGGTCTGGACTGCATTGATTCTGGCAACAGATTTTGTTTGGTACTGGTATCACAGACTAGGGCACGAAGTCAATTTTTTCTGGGCTGCACATATTGTTCACCATCACAGCGAAGAATTTAATTTTACCGCTGCAGCCAGAATTACTACTTTTCAGGCTGTTATTCGAACGGGATTTTGGTGTATTCTGCCATTAATTGGTTTTCACCCCACAATGGTAATTACCATGCTTATTGTGCATGGCGCTTATTCTTTTTTTACCCATACACAGCTTATTGGTAAAATAAAATGGCTGGAGTATATTTTTGTAACGCCTTCAATTCACGGTGTTCATCATGCTTCTGATGAAAAATATCTCGATAAAAATTACGGAGATATGTTTACTTTTTGGGACCGTCTTTTTGGTACTTTTCAGGAAGAAGAAGAAAAACCCAAATACGGATTAACACATCCGCTGAAAAGTTACAGTTTCCTTTGGCAGCATTTTCATTATTATTTTGAAATATACGAGTTATGGAAACGCTCAAAAGGTTTTAAAGCAAGATGGCAGGCCGTTTTTGGAAGTCCGGCAAATATGGATCAGGATATTCGTCCAATATTAGAAAAACGATTTTTGCAGGATAAAAGCAATCCGCATCAAAGGCTTCGTTTTAGAAATTATCTTTATATCCAATTGGCTCTTTGCACTTTACTTCTTACGGTTTTTACCTATTATTTTGATAATTTAGAAATCTATGATAAAGTTTTTGTTCTATCAATCACCATTATCACTTTAATTAACTGCGGTGCAATATTAGAACAGCGAAAATGGATTTATTATCTTGAATACACTCGTATTTTTATGATAACAACTTATTTTTTATATGAAGAAAATCTAATCATGTTTTTCTTTGTTCCGCTCGCCATTATGATTTTCGCTGAACAATTGTTTTCGCTTAGTAAATATTATCAAAATATGATTCTGCAGTTGGAAAATGTTGAATAAGAGTTTTCACCGCGAATTCACGAATTATTTTAATTCATGATATCCCAGCGGGATGAAATATTTGTAGAAAAAATTGATGTTTATACAGCAAAGCTCCAGCGGAGCGACATAGAAAAATGTGTCGCTCCGCTGGAGCTTCTTTTTATGAGATGAATGTTTTTCTATAGATATATCGCTTCTCCGAAGCTTTTAATGAGAAAAAAACTTAGAACCTTAGCATCTCGAACCTTAGCCCCTTAAATAGTCTTAATCGCCATAATTTTCTCCTCAAAAGTATCTTTAAAATCAGATTTGCTTTTAATTCTGGTTTTGTACGTATAGATTGTAGCCACAGAAAGTTCCAGAAATTCTGCCATTTGACTGCTGTCCTGAATACCTAATCGGTACAGAGCAAAAATGCGGAGTTCAGTATTTAAAAGTTCGCCTTTTTTTACAATGCATTTATGATCGTTTGGAAACAAATTATTAAAATCGGTTACAAAAGTTGGGAACAGTTTCAAGAAAATTTCATCAAACTGATGGAATAGATTTTCTCTTTCTTCCTTTACATTATAACGCTTTAAACTCGCAATAACTTCATCTGTTTTCTTTGTAATGATTTTATGAAGCGTGCTTTTTTGAATATGATCTATCTTATTAATAAACGCCGATGTTGCCTTAATGAAATACGTAATATATTCTTCTTTAATTGCGTTTGCTTCACTTAAACTTACATTCATTTCCTGTAATTGTGCATACGACGAAGCCATTATTTTTCGGGCTTTATTTTTCTCTTTTAATTGTTTGAAAATAATAATAGAGAACAAAATGATTATCAGCGTAAGGATTGTCAATAATATGATAATCTTCTCCAGTTTATCATTTTTGTCTTTTACATTATTCAGCTGTGCCTTTTCGATAATAGGCAGTATTGATGAAATTTCAATTTTGCGATGTCTGGCATTGTAAAAAGTAGCATCATCCATTGCAATATTGATATATTCGTTTGCTTTGTCTAAATATCCCATTTTAAACAGCTCGTTTGCGAGGTTTCTAAGTGCAACGGTTTCTTTGGTTGCATTTTTAACATCGGCAATAGCAGCAAGTGCTAAGTAATGAATGGCTTTTTTTGTATAACCTCTTTCAGAATAAATATAACCAAGACTAGAAGTCGCAATTCCGTAATAATCAGGCGGAAGATGATAGTTATTAATCCAGTAGCTGAAAGCAAATTCTGCACCGCGCCAGTCCTGTTGTTTTAGGCGTTTTAAACTCTCGGCAGCCCAATATTCATTTGTATTGGTTCCAATTAATTCTAAGGCTTTTTTAAGGAAATGATTTCCCTGCTGTACATAATGAATATTAAAACGCTGATCACGGTTATAATCGGCTAAATCATAATATGCGCGGGCTTTAATGTTATAATATTCAAATTTATTTTTTTGATCCAGTTTTTTGTCATCAATAACATTCAGCGTATCGATTGCTTCTTTAAATAATCCAGAGGAAAGAAGTACAAAACCTTCTTTGATTCGGCTTTTAGCCAAATACTTCGGATCTTTTAAGATTTTGGCCTTGATTTTTGACTGTTCTAAATAATAATATGCCGAATCGTATTTGAATGATTTGTATTCATCAAACAATGACATATAAGTATTGTAAAGCTCTTCGTTGTTCTGGCTTACGGTATACTTTGATACATTCTTTTTTAAAGTTTCTATTTTGCGGTATTTCTGTTTCAGGTAAACTTCTTTTTTAAGAAGCACTTTATCTAATTCTTCAAGAATTGGATTTGTCTCTTTCGCAGTTAGAGAAAAACCCATTATGAAAAAATATAAAATGAATATTTTTTGCATGGTTTGGTTGTGGTTTTAGGGTAAGATAAATTATAGGTTGAGTTAATTCGTTTTAAATACAAAATTAATTAAAACTGATGATTTTCAGTTTTTAGAGTCAAGAGCAGCTTGTTGAGATTTTCTTTAAAAAAGCATCTCAGAGGCCTAGAAAGGGCTTTGAAATGTTAAAAGTACTCTAATAATTTGCAATTATACAATAAAATGTGATTATATATATGTATAGTTGAAAAATTATCATATAAAATTTCCATATTGTCATATTTACCATTATTCTACACGCACTTTTCATCTAAACAAGACCTTGATTTTTATGTTTTTACTAAAATTTTAAAATATTGACATTCAGTATTTTAATTACGAAAACGTTTGAAATATATCTTGATTTTTCGCAGATATTTTTTTTTAGATTTATTTAAGATCTAGTTTCGTACTGTCCTTTTAAGAGGATGAAAAACTAACAAAAACCAAAAATTTATGAGAAGTAAAAGTTATTACTGGTTAGCTCTTTTTATGTGTTTTTTCGCCATTAGCTGCGATAATACAGAAGACGGCAGCTATGTTGATCCAATTACGATTTATGAGAAAGTAAATGGCAATTGGGGATTAACAAATTTAAAGATGGTTGATGAATTTGCTAAGACAAATAAGATCGAACCAAACGAAGAAAACTTGAGTACTTTTTTTAACTACGAAGATTTTAAAATTAATTTCAGCGTAGACGAAAAAAACAGACCTACAAGTTATGAAGTAACGGGGAATGTTCCTCCTTTATTTGCTCTAAAAGGATACTGGGAACTAAGTTCAGATTTTCAGCAGACTAATGCCAGTGCGGTTAAAATTTACTTATACAGCGACGCACAAAAAACTCAAAAAACAGACGAACTTAGATTATCATCTGTCCCTGGAAAGAGCGGCGAAATGGAATTTCAGCTGGTACGTTCTTCAGAAGGAACTGCGTTTTTGACTTATGTATTCAAATTAAATGCTATTAACTAAAAAGTAATATGAAAAAATTTCTATATACAATTTTACTTGCCCTTTTGATGGCTCCTAATTTTACTAAGGCACAAGAAGCCGCAGGAGCTGTTGGTGCAATGTCATCATTTCCGGTAGTTTACAAATATGATGAAAAAGTGACGTGGTATTTCGATCTTGCAAGTACTACATTTGCTGAAAATGAAGATCTATACATTTGGATCTGGTCTCCATCTGAACCGGATGCAAACAATTGGGAAAACTCATCTGATTTTGCCAAATTGAAATATGAAGGAAACAAAGTATGGAGTTTTACTTTAACTCCAACATTATACTTTTCTAAAACTCCGGCAGAAATTGCTGCAAGTGCAGGCTTTTGGTTTCGTTTAAAAAACAAAAACGGATCTAAACAATCTGAAGTTGCGAATATGCCTTACACTGATTTTACAACATTTTATACTGCAAATGAGTTAATCAGAGCATATCCAACAAAACCAACTTTAGACAAAGGTGTGAGTATCTTGTTTAATGCCAATTTAGCTCCTGGTTTTGCAGGCGCATCAAGTGTTCACATGCACAGCGGACTAAACGATTGGGATCTTAAACAAGAATATCAGTCATGGTTACCGGACATTGTTGAAAAAACAAAACTTAAAGATTTAGGAAACGGTTTCTACAAAATGGATTTAGTTCCTAAAGATTATTACAATGCGCCAGATGGTTATGAGATGAAAAACTTAGTTTTCCTGATGGTAAAAGACGACTGGGCAGGAACTACTCCGGATCAGGTATTATATGCAGGGGCTTACGTACCGCCGCCGGCACCGATTTTTGGATTTTTTCCATTGCAGATCAGTCAAAAAGATTTCTTAGGAATCTATAGAAAAAATAATGAGCCGGGTGTAAACAAATTAATCTACACGATTACTGCCGGAACAAAAGTGATTTCTGGTGAGTTTACCGGAGGAGTTGCAGAGATAAAAGGATTTGTCAATTTAGTTTCAGAACTAAAAGATTCTCCAGCTTTAAGCGAAATACATGTTTTGGTAAAAGACAACAAAGACAAAACAATTTCAGACACAACGATTCCGCTTAAAACTTTAGACAAATAATTCACTATCAAATTAAAACATCATTCTAATGAATAGTAAAAATAAAAGAATAGTCCTGCATCAAATGTGGACTATTAAATCGCTGGTATTCATGATTTTCATGCTTTTTCTTTCGGCAGGAATGTTTGCTCAGGGAAAAAAGCTTGTAACGGGTACCGTTTATGACAATACGGGTACTGTGCTTCCGGGTGCTTCGGTATTAGAAACAGGAACCAGAAACGCAACAACAACAGATTTTGACGGTAAATTCACCCTTGAGGTAGCCGTAGGAGGTTCAATCGAAGTTTCATTCATCGGATCATCAACACAAAAAGTTCAAATTACGGCATCGACTTCAAAATTAGAAGTTCGTCTGCAAAATGATGGTTATCAGTTAAACGAAGTTCAGGTAGTTTCTGTAGGTTATGGAACGCAGAAGAAATCTGATTTAACGGGTGCAATCTCAACTGTTACGGCAGATAATTTAGTAAAAGGAACAATTTCTTCTACAGAGCAGGTTTTGCAGGGAAAAGTTGCCGGATTAAACATTATCCGTCCTTCTGGAGATCCTGCAGCGGGTTCAACAATCCGTTTACGTGGAGGAACTTCTTTAACAGCAAGCAACAGTCCGCTTATTGTAGTTGACGGTATTGCAGGTGTTGATATAAACGTAGTGCAGCCTGCAGATATTAAATCAGTAGACGTACTTAAAGATGCTTCGGCAACCGCTATTTATGGTTCAAGAGGAGCAAACGGAGTTATTATTATTACAACAAAATCAGGTACAAAAGGAGTTTCTGTAGTGTACAACGGACAGTCCAGCATTGGTTATGTTACAGATAATTTAGATCTTTTATCTGCAAACCAATGGAGAGGTTATATGCGTGAAACTGGAAATAAAGATGCTATTGATTTTGGAGGAAATACAAACTGGCAGAAAGCGATTGAGCAGACAGCAATTTCACAATCTCATACTTTAAGCATCAATTCTGGAAAAGCGGACAGTGGTTTTAGAGCTTCTATTGCTTACCTGAATAATGAAGGTGTTATTAAAAAATCAGGTTTAGAAAGATTAAGCGGAAACGTAAATGCTTACCAATATCTAGGAGACAATAAAGATGTAAAATTCGACATGGGGTTATTTGCTAATATCGACAAATGGCACCCTATTGATTATAGAATTTTTGAGCGTGCTTATAACTTAAACCCAACTATTCCGGTTTATGATAAGAATGGAAATTTCACGAATGTGAATTACACATTATACGAAAACCCGGTTGAGATTTTAACTAACAGAACGGTTGATAATGAGAGACACAGACTTTTAGGATATTTTAAAACAGAGGTTAAATTCTTAAATGATTTTCAGGCAGTTGCTAATATTTCATTAGAGCATAATGCGGCTAAAGGCGGTACTTACAAACCAACTTATGCTATTATGGAAGGACGTTCTGAATCTGGTTACGCACAAAGAACTTACGAAGAATATACAAATGCTCAGGGAGAACTTTATGTAAATTATTCTAAAGTAATCGACAAACATAACATCAGCGCTCTTGCAGGGTATTCTTATCTTGAAAATATTTACGAAGGATTTGGCGCACAGCGTTCTGGTTTCGTAACAGATGCTTTTAGTTATAACAATTTAGGTGCAGGTTCTAATTATCGTTTAGGCGATGTGTATTCATACAAAGGAAAATCAAATTTGGTTTCTTTTTATGCTCGTGCTAACTATGGTTACGATGGGAAATACTTACTTACTGCAACTGTAAGACGAGATGGTTCAAGCCGTTTTGGAGAAAATAACAAATGGGGAACTTTCCCATCTGCATCTGCAGCGTGGAGAATCTCTAACGAAAATTTCATGAGCGGTACAAAAGACTGGTTAAATTCTTTAAAATTAAGAGTAGGTTACGGAGTTACAGGTAATCAGGATGGAATTGGCGAATACAAATCATTATCAATTTTAGGAGTTGGAAACGACAGTTACTACGATCCTGCTACAGGAAGATGGAGTTTAGCATATTCTCCAACACAAAACCCTAATCCTGATTTGAAATGGGAATCAACAAGACAATTAAATATTGGAGTTGATTTTACTTTATTCGACAGAATTACGGGATCATTAGAATGGTACCAAAAAAATACTGACGATTTATTATATACTTACGAAGTGCCTCAGCCTCCTTACTTAGTAGGAACAATGCTGGCAAACGTAGGTGAAATGTCAAACAAAGGAGTTGAGTTAACTTTAAATGCTGATATCGTAAGAGGTGATAAATTTACATGGAATGCAAATTTAACTTTAGGACACAACGTTCAGAAAATTGAAAAACTTTCAAACCCTACTTATAAAACTGATGTTATTTACAGTGGTTCATTACACGGTTTAGCTGGTATGTCTGGGCAGTATTCTCAAATTATTGCCGAAGGATATCCTGTTGGAACTTTCTGGGGATTCAGAAATGCAGGTCTTGATGCAAATGGTAAAATACAATACTACAATGCAGCTGGTGATATAGTAGCAGAAAATGCTTTAGTTGATGCTGATAAAACAGATTTAGGTAACATTCAGCCAGATTTAACTTTAGGTATTGGTATGAACTTTACATACAAAAACTTTGACCTTGGAATTTCTGGATATGGAATGTTCGGGCAAAAAGCACTTAATGCGACAAACATGATGCTTAATGATCCTAACAGGTTACCTACTTACAATGTACCAGATGATTTCTTAGGAAGCGGTATTACTTCTGCTCCAAAATATTCAGATTACTGGATTGAAGATGCTTCTTTCTTTAGACTTCAGACACTTTCAATAGGATACACTTTACCATTGAATTTCAAGAATTCAAAATTAAGAATGTACATCATGGGAGAAAACCTTGCTGTATTTACAAAATATAAAGGAGTAGACCCTGAGATTGGATTAAATGCGCAGGATGGTGTTAATCAAAACGGAGTGATGGATAAAACCGGATTAGCAGGACCTGGTATAGACAAGTACAACAATTATCCTAGACCAACTACAATTTCTGTTGGATTAAACTTTACGCTTAATAACTAGGCGACTAACTCAAAAATAGAAAAAATGAAAATCAAAATAACAGCAGCATTATTAGTAAGCATGCTTTTTACGATATCATGTACCAACTTAAATGAGGATTTATACGACAAGGTACAGGATGGAAATTTTGGAAATACTCCAAAAGAAGTTGATGCATTGGTAGGAGGAGCATATTCTTCGTTAAGAGGATTTGCTGATAATATATCGAACAATTACCCAACCTGTGAGTTTGTATTCTTTTTGAATGAAACAGTTTCTGATGAAGCTACTATTCCAACAAGGGGAACAAACTGGTACGATGGCGGACAATATCAGGACGCACAAAAACATACCTGGAAAGCAGATAACCGTTTGATTCTTGCAGCATGGCGTTACAACTACACCGGAATTGCAAAAATTAACGCGATCATTTATCAAATCGATAAATCATCTTTAAGCGATGCGTCAAAAGCACCAATTTATGCAGAATTAAAAGCATTAAGAGCATATTACTATTACAATCTTTTAGATGCATTTGGAAACGTGCCTATCGTTACCAATTTTGAAGACACTTCATTACCGTCAAATTCTACAAGAAAACAAGTATATGATTTTGTCGAAAAAGAATTCTTAGATGCAATTCCATATTTATCATCAAATGTGGTGTATTCTAAAATGACAAAAAATGTAGCATATTCTATCTTAGCAAGATTATATCTTAACTCTGAAGCTTTCATAGGAACACCACGCTGGCAGGATTGTATCAATATGTGCCAAAAAGTTTCAGGTTACACATTAACACCAGATTTCTTTACCAATTTCTCAACAGAAAATGAGAAATCGCCTGAAATTATTTTTGCTATTCCTTACGATTCAAAAGCTGGAACAGTTGGAAATTACATGAACTCAATGTCATGCCACTACCTGCACAGATTAACAATGTCTGTTTCTGGAAACGATTATCCTTGGAGCGCAAACGGAATGTGCGCACAGCCGGGAGTATATTCTTCTTTTGCAGATACAGATAAAAGAAAGAAATGTATGGTTGCCGGAGACCAGATCAACATGGCAACAGGAACTGTAATTATGATGGATAACGGAGAACCTCTAACTTATACTGAGGAAGTTACAAGTGTAGCTAACGCTAAAGACAATCAGGGAGTTCGTTTAGGAAAATACGAAATGAAAGCCGGAGAAACTTGGGAACGCGATCACGATTTAGTTTTAATTCGTTATGCCGAAATTTTAATGATGCAGGCAGAATGTTACGTTCGTTTAGGTTCACCAGATTTGGCAAAACCATTTGTACAGCAGATAACATCTCGTGCTGGAGCAGAAATGCCGGCAGTAATTGATCTTGACTTTATTGATAAAGAATTACTAAGAGAATTTACTTTCGAAGGAAGAAGAAGAACTGATAATATTCGTTTTGGAACATTCTTCAATCCATGGTGGGAAAAAGGAACAACTGAAAAATACAGAGCAATTTTCCCAATTCCTAGTACAGTTTTAACGACTAATAAAAATCTGGTACAAAATCCTGGGTACCCGGTAAATTAGGTTACTGAATGTCAGTCTTCCATGTTGGTTAGTCGTGGAAGGCTGACATATTTTAAAATGAGAATATCTGAATGGCTTCAATTTTAATGAAAATATTTTTGCCGCAGATTAAATGATTTTCACTGATTAAAGAATTAAGTTTTTAATAAAAAATCCTTTTTAATTTTTTATCCCGATAACTATCGGGAGTGGCAAAAAATAATAAAAACAAAAATCAATATGAAAAGATATATCACATTATTGTTTTTCGGGATAATGAACATTTTAGTCGTTTCTGGCTGCAGCAGTGATGATAAAGGTTCAGATGAGCCTGTAAAACCTGAAACGCTTAAACCGGTTGCGATTGAAAAAACAAACAGCACCAAAATTTATGTTCATTACATGCCATGGTTTGAAACCAATGAAAGCAGCGCCGATAAAAAATGGGGCTACCATTGGACAATGGCAAACAAAAACCCGAATACGGTAGGAGCAAATAACCGCAGAGAAATTGCGTCGTACTATTATCCTCTTATCGGACCGTATCATTCCGGCGATAAAAATGTGATTGAAAATCATTTATTATTGATGAAATATTCAGGAATCGATGGAATTTTAATCGATTGGTACGGAACTTACGACGTAAACGATTACCGAATGGTAAAAGAAAACACAGAACAGCTTATTGCAGTTCTGGACAAAGTTGGTTTAGAATATGCCATAGTTTATGAAGACAGAACTACAACAAATGTGGTAAATGCCGGAAAAGCAATTTCTGTGACCAGCGCTGCAAAAACAGATTTGGCTTACATGGAAAAAAACTATTTTAATAATGCCAATTACATTAAAGTAGACGGAAAACCATTACTGCTTAATTTTGGACCAATTGTATTGCAGACACCTGCTGAATGGACGAATGTTTTTAATACATTAACTACAAAACCTACATTTTTAACCCTTTGGGATCAGTCTGTAGAAGCTGGTGCAAATGCAGCTGGAGAATATGCCTGGGTTTATAAAGACAATAGTTTCTTAACGAATTATTACACCAACACAAAACCAAAACTTTCTGTTGCTATGGGAAGTGCTTATCCTGGTTTTAAAGATTTTTATGCCGAAGGCGGCGGCGGAGCAGCAATTGGATGGACAATTGAACACAACAATGGCGCAACGCTGGATGCAACACTCGAATTAGCTAAAAATGCCAATTTAAATTATCTGCAGCTGATTACATGGAATGACTTTGGAGAAGGAACAATGTTCGAACCTACAGTTGAATTTGGATACACGTATATCGAAAAAGTAAAGGCATTTGCCGGAGTTAAAAATACCGAATCTGTTTTTCCGGAAATAAGCAAAATGTACAATCTGCGTGTAGAAAAGAAAGGGAATGCCGATGTTCAGAACAAGCTGGATCAGGCTTTTAATTATTTTGTTTCAATGCAGCCTGCAAAAGCAAAACAGTTAATAAACGAAATAAAATAAGAGCCGTAATTAATACCAATACATAATGAGAAACATAAGATATAGATACTGTATAATCGCCTTAGCTTCAATGCTTCTTTTTGCCTGCAGTACTAAAAAAACATATAAAATCAACTCGCCGGGAAAAGTCACCGAATTAATTTTTGAATTAACACCTTCAGGACAGCCTCAATACAGCTTTTCTAAAAACGGAAAATCGGTTATAGAACCCTCTTTGTTAGGATTTGAATTTCAGGGAATTCAAAAAATGACCGACGGTTTTGAAGTCGTTTCTACCGAAGAAAAATCTGCAGATGAAACCTGGGAACAGCCTTGGGGAGAATTCAAAAAAGTCCGCGATCACCACAACGAATTGATTGTTCATTTAAAAGAATCAAAAGGAGAAGAGCGTTTAGTAGATATTATTTTCAGAGTTTTTGATGATGGTTTAGGATTTCGATATGAATTTCCAAAACAGCCTAATTTAGGTAAAGTGAAAATCTCGAATGAAATCACGCAATTTACTTTTAAAGATAACAACGACGTTTGGTGGATTCCGGTACACCGCGAAAATAGTTATTACGAAAGTGAATACCGTAAAACTCCTATAAGTAAAACCGATACAATTAATACGCCGGCTACTTTTGAAACAAAAAATAAATTGTATGTAGCAATTCATGAGGCTAATTTGACTGATTTTGCTTCGATGACACTTTTAAAAACAAGCGACAAACAATACAAAAGTGATTTAGTGCCGTGGGCAGACGGAGTAAAAGTATATGCTGAAACTCCATTTAAAACACCTTGGAGAACAGTTGTTGTGGGTGAGAATCCGGGAGAGGTTGCAACTTCCACGATCATGCTGAATTTAAATGAACCTTCAAAAATTGAAGATCTTTCCTGGATTACACCTTCTAAATATATTGGAATCTGGTGGGGAATGCACTTAGAAAAATTCACTTGGGGACAAGGGCCTAAACATGGTGCTACAACAAAAAATACAAAAGAATATATTGATTTTGCTGCGAAAAACAATTTTGACGGCGTTCTGGTTGAAGGCTGGAACGAGGGCTGGGACGGCGACTGGACTGCCGACGGAAGTGCATTTAGTTTTGTAAAAGCATATCCTGATTTTAATCTGGAAGAAATTACAAAATATGCTGCCATGAAAAATGTTCGTTTAATAGGACATCACGAAACAGCAGGTGCTTCTAAACATTATGAAAGCCAATTAGAAGATGCTTTTAAATTGTATCAAAAAATGGGCGTGAATTCAGTTAAAACAGGTTATGTAAACAAATATTTGGATAAAAAAGAATGGCATGACAGCCAGTATGCATCTCGTCATTACAGAAAAGTGATCGAAACTGCGGCCAAATATCACATCATGATCGATAATCACGAGCCAATAAAAGGAACAGGATTACAGCGTACCTATCCAAACTTTATGTCTCAGGAAGGCGGAAGAGGGCAGGAATACAACGCATGGTCTGTAGACGGCGGAAACACGCCGCAGCATTTAACAACTTTACCGTTTACAAGAATGCTTTCAGGTCCGTTTGATTACACTCCGGGGAATTTCAATTTTGATTACAAAACACCTTCTGGAGCAAGAGTACAGACAACCCTGGCAAACCAATTAGCATTGTATGTTATCATTTTCAGCCCATTGCAAATGGCATCAGATTTACCGGAAAATTATGTTGGCAAACCTGAATTTCAGTTCATAAAAGATGTGCCTTGCACCTGGTCTGATACTAAAGTTTTAGATTCTAAAATTGGAGAATACACTACAATTGCGCGTAAAGACTGGGATGAGAAAAACTGGTATTTAGGATCAATTACCAACCAAAATGCAAGAGATCTAAATGTTGCTTTATCATTCTTAGATGCCGGAAAAGAATACGAAGCCGAAATCTATGCTGACGGCAGCGGAGCGAATTACAAAACAAATCCATACCCGGTTGCAATCTCTAAGCAAAAAGTAAATAACAAAAGCGTTTTAAACATCAAATTGGCAGCTGGAGGAGGAACAGCTATAAAATTTACTCCAATCGAGAAATAAGTAGTTGAGTTTATTTTGAGTTAAGTTAAGTTTAAGTGAATGAACCCGATATCTTGCAAAAGATGTCGGGTTTGTTTTTTTATTTTTTTGTTTCAGATTTAAAGTTTCAGGTTTACCGTTTTATTTAACCGCAAAGCACGCCAAGAGTGTTATACATTACGGTTGTAGATTTCCTATAGATTATTTTCTACAATTATTAAGTCATTACATAGCTCCGGCAGGAGCTCAATATTTGTAGAAAATAATAAAAGTAGATAATAAAAGCTCCGTAGGAGCGGCATATATTCATATCTAATTTTGAAGTTTCATCATATAATTCACAATTCACAATTCACCATTAATTTTTTTTAGTGTTTATAAAACTTCACATGATTTCCAAAACTATATGTTGCAGCAATAGTTGGTCCGTTATAACCCCATTTAAAAAAACCGTCAATTTTTGGTCTGGCAACATCAACTCTAAAATTTAATCCGGTGTATCCGGCAGTTAAACTAAAATTTTGATATACATTATACAAAACCGATAAATTATAACTCACAATTCGGCCGTCTATATCATCTATTTTTAAGGCAAAATAATTTAGGTTGGCATATAAACCCACTTTTCTTCCGAGTACAAATTCGCCCCAGATTCCAATATCAGGCAGCGGAGCAGTAAAATCAACGTTGTCTCTATATTGTGCCTGTATTGTGTTTCCTGCCAGTCCAATTCCAACATCGGCAAGCATTATGTGAGCACCTATTAATAAACCCAGTTCATATTTCGGTTTAGAAACAATAGCATATCCATAAGCAAACCGAATCATCTGATTATCCATAAAAGCCGCAACCTCGGCGTTAACAGGATACACATGATCTTTAAATTCAATTTCTTTTTGAAGCGTTTTTGTTGAATTTCTTTTTAAATAAAAATATTCCAGATTAAAACGGGATCTGCGGGAAGCACGCCATTCAAAAGTTCCAAAAAAGGAAACCGTATTGTTTTGAAAACCTAAATCACGTTCAAAATCAATATCAGTTCCAATTCTGCCGTTTGTTCCATTCACTTCAACTTCGGTATTGTTTACAGGAAAAAAAGCACCTGCTGTAGCTTTAAACCTTCTTCCGTGCCACGGCAGATCATCAGGCTGATAATCCTGAATTTTTCTGTCGTCGTTTTGAGTTTCAGTTAAAGTATTTTCTTTAGTTATTTCGGCAGTAGTTTGCGCTTGAGCCGAAAAATAGGAAAGGGGAATTATCAAAAAATAAACTAATTTTTTCATGAGATTGATGTTTAGGTTTATTAATGAAATTTTAACAATTAAAGTTAACAAAAAAAATCATTCAAATTAATTTTGTACTGGTTTATTATTTTGATATTCAGATGTATATGTTTTTGCGTTTTAAGAATATGGCTTTATAGCAGAGTATATAAAATATTGAGTTTTGCCATTGTCGTTGTCATTCACTATATTTGAATATAAACTCTTTGTTATGAACAAGTCCTTAAAACAATACTTCGTTAAGTCTTTTATTATTTTGGCAATTGTACATTTAGCTTATTTTTTATACGGCTATTTTACATTTGAAGGAATCAAGAAAATCGATATTTACTCAGAGTTTTACAGGTTTAAGTTTTATGATGATGTTTCGATTTCGCATTTTTTTGTGAGTGGTTTGTTTCTTCTTTTCTTTTTAATTTTCTTATTGAAGAATCATGCAAGACAGCAGTATTCATCTGCTAAAATATTCCAGATTGGGTTTCTCTTACTTCTGGTTTCCTTTTTTACTTTTACGTTTTTTGTTAGTTTCAGCTTTGGTCAAAATGCAAAATTGAGAGGAGAATTGTCCCAGAAAAATTACAATGAAGATAAAAAACTGTTGAATGTTTTAAATCCGTTTTTGTACGGTTCAAGTTCGTATCATTCAGAAAAATTATTCAATTACGAGAATATTCTATATCCAAAGCCGTATCCGGTTGTTAAAGAAGAAAAACAAGTTTTAATTTACCATGATCAGTTTAATACTGAAACAACATATTATAGTATCGATACGCTGAAAGTTTTGACGGAAACCTATAATAAAGTTTCAGGAAAAACTGATTCTCTTCTGGATTTTGCAGGTCTCGATAAAAATATTGTTAAAGATAGAATTATCAAGAAAACAAGTATTGGAGACAGTACACAGGTTATTTTTAAAGGTCAGGAAGTAAGTCCAGAATACGATAAAGATATTTGCATTTTTCTCCAGAATAAATCGCTGTTCAAATCAATTCATAATGATTCAGTACAAAAACAACAATACCAAGCTGCAGTAAAACGATATAAATTATTGTATAAATACAAACAGGATTCGCTTGAATATGAATTTGCGAAACTGGATACTTTATTTAAAAAATACAATATTGAAAGCCACGTAAAACCAAATATTCTTGTACCTGAAATTTTTTATTATGTAGAAAATCCGGACAGGTTATTTGGCGGACTGGATAATAATTTTGATCACAAAGCGCTTCAAGAAAAATTCAAGACTTTAGACCGTTATTTTTACGAGCCTAATTATCTGCATCCTTCAATAATGCCTATGTTTTTTACAGTAGTGTTTTCGGTATGGATAGTGCTGCTTTTGTTTTATATTTTGTTTAATAAAAGGAAACAAAAAGATATTTAAGATTTTTAGATTTTAGTTTGAGTCTAAAATCTAAAATCTAAAATCTAAAATGTTCATCTTAAACTCTATTATAATCGGCTCTCCAATGCACGATTGCTTTTTTGATGGCGTCTCCCGTGAGGTTATTTTTTAAAGCATCTTCAAGCAAAGGCAGAAATTCATCATCTGGAGCAAATCGAAGCGCAAATATTTGATCGTCGGTTAATTTGTGTTCAAATTCTTCAAGACGTTTTCCTGTAAGCGTAAAATAGCGGTAACGCATTTCTAAACGCACAATTCGGTTTTGTAAAATAAGTGCATAATGCTGGCGAAGCATGAAAGCAAGGCAAAACAAAAACACAAATACAACGCTTATAAAAGTCCAGATAAGATAATCTTTTGTTGTAAAAGCAAAATAAACGCTGGATGCCAAAAAAAGCGTTAAAACTGGATAATACACAAAATGGTGCGGTGTGTAAAATCGTATATGATTGTAATAAGTTTGAATTTTCATAATTAGGTGATTTCAAAATACATAAAAAAAGAAAGCTACCCTAGAAATCTAGAATAGCTTTTTTCTCAAAAATAAACTAACATAACCAATGTTCTCTTTATAATCTAAACTTGTTACAGTTTGTCTTAGTAATATCTATAATTTTTAAAAAGCCTTCCTTCATCATCAATCCGTATAAATCCTGGCTTTGATTTCTTAATTGTAAAATTATATTAGATTGAGAAATTTCGTGTTATATTTTAAAGTTCAAAAGTTACATTATTTCAACATTTTGTTTTTTTTGCCGCGAAATCATAAATTATTTTTTAGTCGATATTAAAATAGTTAAAGCGAAGCTATAACTTTCCATTCATCCAATTTTGATTGAAAAGCTTTACTGGCATTTGCCGGACTTGTTGATGGAAGTGTAATAAGAGTATAGTCTTTTTTTAAATGAACATACTTTTTAAAGAACGCTGCAGCTTTTTGTCCGTTAAATGCTATTGTATGAATGTTTGGATGCTGTTTTAAAAAAGTTTCAAAATCATTCGCGATTTCATTTTTTATGGCACTGTCTAAACTTCCTACGCGGTCGCAGTATTGTAAAACATCCCACAGTGCAATTTTGTTTTTTAGCAAAAGGGCTTTTTTAGTCTCATAATCAGTTGAGAACTCTTCTTTAAAAATTGTAAACATAAACTTCCAGAAATTATTCTGGCTGTGTCCGTAATATTGATTTAACTCTAAAGATTTTGTTCCGGGCATCGTGCCTAAAATCAACACTTTAGAATCTGGTGAGCTTATAGGAGAAAAAGAATAGCTTTTCATTTATTGAATTAAGAAATAGTTTGTTTGAGTTAAAAATATCATTAATTAGTAATTATAAAACAATTGAGGAAAATTATATAACATTTTTGGTTTACGATTGAGCGAACTTTGAATCTGCTTTTAAAACGTAATAATGCGGGTTTTAAAATCTCATTTAAAATTACAGAATTTAAATCGAAACAAAATGAAAATAGTTACTATACATACAGAGAAAATTCAAAACATATTTGAAGAATTGAATGCAAACTTCGGCGGAAAAGTAACTTTTGACGTTGATGAATATACACTTGAAGTCAATAATAACTTTGCAAAAGGTTCTATTATTGGGGCTTCATTTAACGATAATATTTCTTATGTTCAGTTTGATATGACTTTTTCGGCTGATTTAAAGCTGAATGTCATTAACGGATCATCTTCTCCTATATATTTTGCTTATTGTTCAAAAGGAAATCTTTCACATAGTTTTGGACTTTCAGGCGAAGAAAGAAAATTAAAAACATTTCAGACTGCCATTGTAACTTCAAAACTAAATCAGGATAATGTTTTATATTTTGAAAAAGATAAAAAAACAAAGTTTACTTTAATTATTGTAGGAACGCAGACTGAACCAAGCCATGCCAATTCTTTAAACCAAATGGTGAGAGAAACGTTTTTTGAAGAAAACTTAAATGAAGAATTCTTTTATGCCGGTTCTTATAATTTAAAAATTGGCGAAAAAATCGAACAGTTAAATGCTGTAACACAAACCGGAATTGTTAGAAATTTATTGAAAGAAGGAATTTTGAGAATTATTCTGGCAATGGAAATTCAGCAGCATACAGATGATGTAAATTCATTCTCGAAAGAAACAAATTGTTTGAATTTGAGAGAAATGGAAGAAATAAAAGAACTTTCAGAAGTAATAAAAGCAAATCCCGAAGAACCTTTTACTATTAAATCATTAAGTAAAAAATCAGGTCTTTCTCCAAACAAACTTCAGGAAGGTTTTAAAATGATTCACAACAGAACTGTAAACGATTATATCACACATATGCGCGTTCTAAAAGCCGAAATCCTTATTAGAACATCAGATTTAAATATCTCTGAAATCGTATACTGCATAGGATTTACAAGCAGAAGTTATTTCTCTAAAATCTTTAAACAAAAATTCAACTGCAGCCCAAAAGAATACAAGTTTAATTTGAATCCGATGGGGATTACAGCTTAAATGAGGGGCAAAGAGACAAAGGTTCAAAGGGACAAAGTTTTTTACTGCTGTCTTACACAAAAGTAATGTCGTTAGCTATTAAGCATGATATATTCCAAAAATACTAAGGTTCTGAGTCGCTGAGGTTTTTAGTAAATACGAAAGGCTCCACACTTAGAATCTTAGTTTTTTTTAAGTGACAAAAGTTCAAAGTAACATAGAGACAAGGTTTACTTTCTAAAAAAATAATGCCGTTAGCTGTTAAGCAAGATATATTTCCTAAATAATAAGATTCTAGATCTATCAAATTTTAAGTAAAAACTTAAATGAGGGCGATTTAGAATCTTATTTTTTTATAAAAAATTCAAGTAAAAGAGTAAAAAAACTTTGTCTCTATGTTCCTTTGTAACTTTGCACCTAAAAAATCTTTGCAAAAAAGATTTTTTTTATACATTTGCATAACTAGTTATATAATTAATTATAATATGGAATTTTTTGACAAAGTAGGCAAAGCGGCACTAGGAAGCCGTTTGCGATTAATGACAGCTGTTATTACAGATGATGCTTCTAAAATTTATGAATTATACGGTGTAGATTTTGTGCCGAAGTGGTTTCCGGTTTTTTATATTTTAACAGAAGAAAGAGAACTTACCATTACCGAAATTGCAAATGAAATTGGACATTCTCAGCCTTCTGTAAGTAAAATTATTCAGGAAATGAGTAACGCAGGAATTGTAAAAGAAAGTAAAACGGATGATAAGCGAAAAAACAATGTTGTTTTGACTGAGAAAGGGGTTTTGCTTTCGCAGAAAATACAGCAGCAATTAAAAGATATTGATGTAGCAATCGACGGCATTATATCTGAATCGAAACACAATCTTTGGGCAGCGCTTGAGGAATGGGAATTTTTATTGGAACAGAAATCAATGTTCAAACGTGTAAGCGATCAAAAAAAACTTCGCGAAAGCAAAGATGTTGAAATAGTAGAATATAAACCAGAATATCAGGAAGCGTTTCGGGCTTTGAATGTAGAATGGATTTCGAATTATTTTGAAATGGAAGAAGCAGATTATAAAGCACTCGATAATCCTGAAGAATATATCTTAAATAAAGGCGGAAAAATTCTGGTGGCATTATATCAAAACGAACCCGTAGGTGTCTGCGCTCTTATCAAAATGAACAATCCCGATTATGATTTTGAAATGGCAAAAATGGCAGTTTCTCCAAAAGCGCAGGGTAAAAATATCGGCTGGCTTTTAGGTCAGGGAATCGTTAAAACCGCCAGAGAATTAGGCGCAAAAAAGATTTATCTGGAAAGCAACACAATTTTAAAACCAGCTATAAACTTATATTACAAACTAGGTTTTGAAAAAGTCTTTGGTCTTGAAACGCCTTATAAACGATGTAATATACAGATGGAGTTAGTTCTTTAAAAGTGGCAAAGTCACAGAGAGACAAAGGTTCAAAGTTTTAAATCTTTGTTTCTTTGTCTCTCTGTGACTTTGATCCTAAAAACTGTCAAACAGTTTTCAACGCCCAAATCGATAATACTCTAAATCCAGATTTTTTTTATTGTTTATAGAATCTACAATCGAGTTCATGCCTATTACGCTAAAGGTGATTCCGTTGCCGCCGAAGCCCAGAACATAATGCTCGTTTTTCTTTGGGTCAGGTTTTCCAAAATAAGGAAGTCCGTCTTTGGTTTCGCCAAAAGTTCCGGCCCAGGAATAATCCAATTTGAAGTTTATATCAGGAAATCTTCGTCTAAATTGTCTAAGTAATGATGCCTCTTTTTTGGGTATTAACTTATCACGTTTTTTAGGATCTTTAAATTCCTCATCACCGCCGCCCATAATAATTCGGTTGTCAGAAGTAGCGCGATAATAATAATATGGCGAAGATGTATCCCAAATAACAGCGTTTTTTAAAATTGACGGTAATTCAGGGACACTTTCTGATGCGAGTGCATAAGTGCTTTTTAAATCGACTATTTTTTCCTGCACAGTTTCGGTGCTTTCATAACCGCTGCAATGAACAACATGATCGGCTGTTATGGTGCATCGGTTTTCGGTATGAGCCACGCATTTTCCTTTTTGAGTATGGATAGAAGTAATGTTGGTTCGGTCAAAAATCTGCATTCCGTTTTCATAGCAGTAATTCAATAAATCACAAGCCAGCTTAAACGGATCCATAACGGCAGCCGTTTTTGATTCGATTGCGGCTATGGCATTTAATCCCATTTTTTCGAGTTCATATTTATTAAGCCATGTAACATCAAAATCATGTTGTTTACGGGCTTTAAATTCATTTTTTAAAAACGGAATATCTTTTTTGTAAGACGTAAAATAAATACTTTTTTTAAATTCAAATCCGCAGTCACTTTCTACCGTATCAATTATATTTCGCAGGTCAAAAATGGCTTTTTTACCATTTCTATAACTCTCTACTGCACATTGTTCGCCCCGAAGTTTTATTAATTCATGCAATGGCACATCAATTTCATATTGAAGTAAGGCTGTACTTGCCGCCGTACTTCCGTTTGCCACATCACGGCGGTCAACCAATACTATTTTTTTTCCCTGCGTAATTAATTTGTAAGCCATTAAAGCACCCGTTATTCCTCCGCCAATAATTAAAATTTCGGTTTTAATATCGGCATCAATTGAGGGATAACTGATATTCATGGCATTTTTTAAAGGCCAAAAGGTTTCTGTCGAACGTAATTTCATTTTTTATCTGTATTTCGTGCAGTACGATGTTTGGTTCTGTTTTTATCTTTGTACTCATGCTGCGAATGTGCTTCGGCAACAGAGTGTGAGGTTCTAATGCTTTCATCTTTTTTAGCCAGCTCAGCTAAACGATGATAATATTTTTGAATGATAACCATTTCTTCTTCTGTCATATTTTCAATATCAACCAGACTATTGCTTGAGCGCTCGCCTGAAGCTACCAATTCGTTCAGTTTTAATTGAATGGCCAGAGAATCTTTATTCTGGGCTTTCTGAATTAGAAAAACCATCAAAAAAGTAATAATCGTGGTTCCGGTATTGATAACCAATTGCCAGGTTTCAGAATAATTGAAAATAGGTCCTGAAACTGCCCAGGCAACCACAATAACAAAAGCGCCTATAAAAGCAGTAGTGCTTCCGGCCGCTTTTGAAACTTTTGAAGCAAATTTTTCAAATGCACTTCCGCCATTTTGTTTCTTCTTTTTCATTGCATTTTAATTAGGATTTCTTTTTGCTTACTTTTTCTTTTTTTACCACTTTGTTATTCTTTTCGTCGTAAACCGCTCCAATAATTTTTTGGCCTGTTTTACTGAAAATTTTAATTTTAGGATTTTCGTGCGTTCCGGTAATTACGATTGGAAAACCAATAATACCGCCCGGCGGCAATCCTAAACGCATTCTTAAATCTAAAAGACCGTCAAAACTTGTGGTTCCTTTAATTGTGGGTCTAAAACTTGCTACACTAAACGTAAAAGGCTCTATAGAAATAAGATTATTATTAATATTCGATTTTATTTCGATTCCTTCCATTTTTGGATCATCCAAACCTTTTTGTCCGGTTTGCGAACTCACGCCTTCAAATAATTTTAAACCTTTAATTTTTACATCACGAAGATTGATTGTTCCGCCTCCTTCAAGCGATTCGTAAATTGGCCCCATATTTCCGTTTAAATCACCTTTTATTTTGTAATCAACAGAAATAATTCCCTGTGCTTTTTCGGCAACAGTTACCATATCATGAAACATCGGAATTTCTTTGTAAGCACGCTGAACACTGAAATCTTTTGCAGTGAAATGTGCGTCAAAATGTGCAGAAGTCGGTGATTCGTCTTTATATGCCGCATTAACTCCAAGAATACAGTCAATAATATTTAAAGAAGTATTTTCTAAATAGAAACTACCTTTTGTAATGCCCACTTTTCCTGAAAGTTTGTTTAGGTTCAATCCGTTATATTCTACTTTATCGGCATTTGCAGTAAGCGAAACATTTAAGTTTTTAGGAATCATTACTACACCGCTCATTTTTGGATGGTCTTCTTTGGCATAATCAACTTCGAGTTTTCGGTCTTTATTTTCACCTTTTTCAAGCGCCATAAATTCATCTACATTGATGAGTTTAGATTTCATATTAAAGTCACCGCTTAGAGTTCCGTGCGATTCCAGAAAATAATTTATAGTATTTAAAAGATATCCGTTAATATCAAAATCAGATTTTCCGTAAGAAGCATAGAATTTTTCAAACCACATTTTCTCGTTCTGAAAACGGAAGTTTCCTTGTTTTATAAAAAAAGCTTTTGGGAATAATTCTGAAGTAGCTTTGATATTTTTAAGCAGAATTGTGCCTCGATTATCCAGTTTGCTATATTGTCCCGTCGTGGCGTAGCTTTGTTTTCCTTTAAGAGATAAATCGGCTTTTGCATAACCGGTTACATCAAGACCTTTTTGTGAAAATACCTGGTATATTCTACCCACATTGAGTTCTCCTTTAATTTTAGCATTATAAGCCAGATCGCTGAAATCTGATAATGCCATATTTACATACATCGGATTTCCTTCAAAAACAAAAGAAGCGGGAGAAACAGCCACAATTAGATCCTCATAAGTTCCGGCTTTATTAAGCACGTTGGCTACAAAAGTTATATCTTTAATTGGGTTAGGGTAGTAGTCTGTTTTCAGCCATCCGTTTCGAAGCGAAATACCGCCGATTGTTTTAGGAAAAAGTTTTTTTGAGGTGCTGAAAAGCCCTTTTGCCTGAATATTGGTTTTTAAAATTCCTTTTAAATCAATTTTTTCCAAACCAATTGCAGCGTCTACAACAGCCAGATCCAAAGCACCTTTTATACTGGCATCTACATTCATTTCGCTTAAACCTTTACTATGCAGATAAGCGTTGAAATAATCTTTTTCGCCTACTTTAAATCGTAAAGTTCTAAGGTTTACCAATAATTGTTCGGTATCAAGAGAAGGCAGCATGGCATTTAAATCCATTTGGAAATCGGTAAGCGGAACGGGCGCATTTTGATAACTAACGGCTCCGTCTTTTATCTTTAGGTTGAAAGCTAAATTGGGTTTTTGTTTTTTCGAAACATTATAATCTCCTTTAAAAGAAAGCACCAAATCACTTTTTCCTGAAATTTCGGTTTTTTCCAGCCAGGTTAAATATTCCGGAGGCATAACAGAAAGTAAATCTTTTACGGTTGTGTTTTCTGATGCTGCTTTGATATTGATTTTATACCCGTCTCTTAAAATGGTAAATAGACCGGTAAACTTTAAAGGCAGTTTGTTAATCTGTAGTTCATTTTTTTGAAGAATGAATGAAAGTGCGTGCGTATTGATTCTGGTAATTAAATCAGCACGAACGGCTTTTTTTCTTAGATATGCAGTTCGGTTATAGTAGAAATCCAGCGTATCGATTTTGGCATCGGTATTTAAATCGAAAATATCATCGCTCAGGTTTCCTTTTCCAATGTAATTGAAACCTTTGGCATCGACTAAAACTTTAGCAGATCGGTCGTTGTATTTTACATGGCAGTTTTCTAAATCAATTCGTTCTAATTTTATTGCTGTTCCTTCTTCGGGAGCATTTGGATCTTCTTTTTCGTTTTTTCGGTCTTCGGGTGCTACATAAATATTATAATTAGCTTGTCCTTTTTCGTTGACCATTACATTAATTAATGCGTTTGAAACGTATAATTTATTGATTTTAACTTCGCTGTCAAAAATGAGTCTTTTCAGGTTTATTCCAAAAGCCACCTGATCTGCTTTTAATAAAGTATCATTTCCAAATGGTTTTGAACCCGTCATAGAGATATCGTCAAGTGAGACAGTCAATGAAGGGAAATGGGTAAAAAATGAAAGTTTAGACTTCGAAAATTCTAATTTGGTATCTAAACGTTCGTTTGCAATTTTTTTAACTTCTGAGGCTACTTTTCCGGGAAATAACAGCGGAATCAAAAAAAGTAACAGCAGTATTCCCGCTATTACTATTCCTGTCCATTTGAGTATTTTAAGGCTTATATTTTTATATGAAGTTTTCATGGCGCAGAGTTTTAATTATTTCTTTTCAGCCTCTTTCTTAGCTTCTTCGGCTTTTTGCTTTTCTTTCTCTTCTTTGGCTTTTTCCTGTTTTTCTTTTTCTTCTTTAGCTTTGGCTTCTTTTTCTTTAGCAGCCTTTTCCTGCTGTTCTTCTTTTTTCTCTTTTATTTCTTCCTGTTTTTTCTCTTTTTCCTTTTCTTTTTTCTTGAAATAGCCTCTAAACAGGAAATTACTTTTGGCAGCTTCCATATTTTCGCTGAAACCTTTTGTACCAGTTTCCAGATTCGAAAGCGTATTCGAAACACTGTTTGCCATTTTATCATCTCTTACTAATCTAGCCAGCGCGCCGTTTCCGTTATTCATACTGTGGCTGAAAATGGCCAGTTCTTCAGAAATAACGCCTACATTATCAACACTTTTTTTAACGCTTTTCATGATGTCATTCATTTCAATTCCGTTGATAGAAGCGATGGCGCCGTTGTCTTCGATTACTTTTGTAGATTTTTCACCCGGAGTAATAGTCAATACTTTATCGCCCATTAATCCATCTGAACCAATACTGGCTCTGGCGTCTGTTTTTATAAATTTTCGGACTTCATCTTTTATAACCATTGAAACGACTACAGAAGAATCATTTATCAATCTGATTTCTTCGACTGTACCAATGTTAATACCTGAAAAACGGACATTGTTTCCAACTTCTAAACCGCTGACCGTTTTAAATTTTGATGTTATGTGGAATGTTGAACCAAATAGGTTTTTTTGTTTTCCAATAAAATAAATGGCGATTATAAAAAGCAACAGTCCAACTGTTACAAACATTCCTAATTTCCAAGTATATCCAGATTGCTTTTCCATGATTTCTACTATTTTATTTTGCTTTTTTATTCAAAAAATGAGCGTACCCATTCGTCTTCGTCTTTTTCTAATTCTTCGTAAGTTCCTTCGGCATGAATTACACCGTCTTTTAAAACCATAATTCTGTCAGCTGTCATTTTTGCACACGCCATATCGTGCGTAATAATGATCGATGAGGTTTTTTGTTTGTGTTTGATATCAAGTATTAATTCACTGATTTCTCTGGAAGTAATAGTATCTAATCCTGTTGTGGGCTCATCATATAAAATGATTTCGGGTTTTAAAATTAATGTTCTGGCCAAGCCAATTCTTTTTCGCATCCCGCCTGATAATTCAGAAGGCATTTTGTCTATTGCATCGCCAAGGCCTACACTTTCAAGGGCTTCTATTACTTCATTTTCAACTTCATCTTCGCTTAAATCCCTTTTGTGGGCGCGTAATGTAAATGCCAGATTTTCTCGAACCGACATTGAATCGTAAAGAGCACCGCTCTGGAATAAAAATCCAATTCGGACCCGCATTTTATTTAATTCATCTTTTGAAAGGTCCAGTACATTTTCATCAAAAACAATTATTTCGCCCTGATCTGGTTCAATCAGCCCCACAATACATTTTATGGTAACTGATTTTCCTGAACCTGAACGTCCTAAAATCACTAAATCTTCGCCTTTGTTCACAGTAAGATTAACGCCTTTTAGAATTTGGTTGTCTTCGCCAAAAGTTTTATGCAGGTTCTTAATTTCAATAATTGGAGTCTGCTTTTTATCTTTTGATTTTGGTTCGGTATTTTTTTCTTCTTTAATCATCTTAATAAATTAAATCAGTTAATTGCACGGCTACCATATCAATAATAAATATGCTGAGAGAGGCTGTAACTACTGCCGAGTTTGCAGCGTGTCCTACACTTTCTGTTCCGTTTGCAGCATTAAATCCTTTATAACAGCCAATCATTCCTATGAAATAGCCAAAGAAGAATGTTTTTATCGTTGCGGGAATCAGATCTGAAAATTCTAATGATTGAATAATCTGGGTTAGATATCGGTAGAAATTAACATCACCATGAATATTTATTCCGGCATAACCGCCTATAATACCAACAGCATCTGCAAAAATTACTAATATAGGCACCATTAAGGTACAGGCTAAAATTCTTGTTACGACTAAATAATTATAAGGATTGATGGCAGAAACTTCCATAGCGTCTATTTGTTCTGTTACTTTCATCGAACCCAGTTCGGCACCAATTCCCGAAGAGATTTTTCCGGCGCAGATTAAGGCTGTAATGACAGGAGCAATTTCTCTAATTAAAGAAAGTGCCACCATTCCTGGAAGCCAGCTTTCGGCTCCAAATGTTACTAATGTAGGTCTTGACTGAATTGTTAATACCAATCCCATAATAAAACCTGTTATGGCTACTAATGGGAGTGATTTGTAACCAATTAAATAACATTGTTTCAAAAACTCTTTTGTCTCATAAGGGGGAATAAAAACCTCCTTAAAAAACCTATTGGCAAATAATGCAGCATTACCAATTTGTGCGAATGTATTTTTTAAGCTGAGAATCAAAATGTTTTGTTTTTAAGTTAGTTGTAGTTTCAAAATCAAATATTTAACAGTTTTTTCCACTTTTTAAATTATATATGAAAGTTACCTCTATACTTGTTAAAAAACTTTACAGAACTTTTTTTGAGCCTTATATAATTTTCATCAAATCACAATATTTGTATAAATGCTGCGTTGTACGAGTGCTTAAAAAAAATAAAAAGAGCTGTCTCAATTTTTGAGACAGCTCTTTTTATTAATAAATATGTTATAATTGTTTATTCTTTAAATTTTTTAAAGATCGAACTGGCTACGTGTCCGCCAAAACCAAAAGTATTGCTCATGGCATAATTCACTTCTCTTGCCTGCGCTTTTCCAAGAGTCAGATTAAATTTTTCAGCATAATCCTGTTCAATTGTTTGTGTATTTATAGTTGGCGGTACAATGTTTTCCTGAAGCGCTTTTATACAAGCAACTGCTTCGATTGCTCCCGCGCCTCCAAGTAAATGCCCGGTCATTGATTTTGTAGCACTAATGTTTGCATTAGGATTTATTCCAAATACTTTTTCTATTGCTTTTAGTTCGCTTAAGTCACCCGCTGGAGTAGAGGTAGCGTGAGCATTGATATAGTCAATTTTATCCGGAGTAATTCCGGCTTCCTCAAGAGCAAGTTCCATACCTAAAACAGCGCCTTCGCCTTCAGGGTGTGTTCCTGTTAAGTGATAAGCGTCTGCCGCTAAACCTCCGCCCACAATTTCGGCCAGGATTACGGCATTTCGTTTTACTGCATGTTCGTAGCTTTCTAAGATAACAACTCCAGCACCTTCTCCTAAAACAAATCCATCTCTTGTAACATCAAAAGGACGAGAAGCTTTGCTATGATCTTCGTTTAAAGTTGACAGTGCTTTTGAAGCATTGAAACCTCCAATTGAAGATTCTGAAACTGAGGCTTCAGAACCGCCGCTGATAATCATATCTGCTTTGCCCCAGCGAATGTAGTTAAAGGCATCGATAATGGCAGTATTACTGGCAGAGCAGGCAGCAGCTGTTGTATAGTTAATACCGCGAAGACCATATTTAATAGAAATAACACCTGAAGCAATATTGACAATTCTTTTCGGAATAAAAAACGGACTAAATCTTGGTGTGCCGTTTCCTAATTTATATTCTCCAAATTGTTCTTCAAAAGTAGAAATACCGCCATCGCCGCATCCCCAGATTACTCCAATTCGGTTTTTATTTAAGGTATCAAAATCAATATTGGCATTTTTTACAGCTTCGTCTGCTGCATGCAGAGCATATTGTGTAAAAAGATCATATTTTCTAATTTCATTTTTTTCAAAAATAGGCGAAGCATCGAAGTTTTTAACTTCGCAGGCAAATTTGGTTTTAAATTGTGTGGTGTCAAATCTTGTTATGGGAGCGGCACCGCTTACTCCGTTAATTAATGAATTCCAATATTCCTGAACATTATTGCCAATAGGAGTTACTGCTCCTAAGCCTGTTACTACAACTCTTTTCATTATTTTTTTAGGTCTTAATTCTGTTAATATTGTTTCTCTTACCAATTCAAAATCATCATCGTTTGTTAGTCTTGAAAGCTGGACTATTGCTACCATATTGGTTATTATCATTAATGCTTTTGTTCTTGCAGAAGTTTGAAAATCAAATATATTTTGTTCTTTCCCTTCAGTCAGAACTTCAGTCAGCCAGTCAATCACCAATTTGGCAAATATTTTTAGTTCGTCTTTTATTGATTCATCTAGTGTATTTAAGTCTGTTGCCAGCGATCCAACAATGCAGACTTTATTTTCATGTTTAATTTGTGTATGAACAGCTAAAAAAGATTCTAATTTTATTAATGGAGATTCGTTAGCAACCTTTTTTTTTAAAACTTCATATCTGGCAATATGTTCTTTAATAGTCGCTACACCAAGATCTGATTTTGTAGGGAAGTGGTAATGTATAGAAGCGGTTTTTATGCCTATATCATTTGAAATATCTTTAAAACTAAAGGCATTGTAGCCTTTGTTTCGAATAAATTGATCTGCTTTATCTATAATATTTTCACGTGTTGTCATCGCAGTAATTTTTTAGCAAATATACTACCTATTAGTAGATAGGCAAATTTATTTTGTTTATTTTTAACAAAACAAAAAATCCCTTTCATTAAGAAAGGGATTTTCCGGGTTTAATAGAATTTTGGTCAGTCTATTGCTTTTAAAAATTTCAAATTACAATTTCGAATTTGAAATTTTTTTATAATTAGAATTTCTTTATAAGTTTATAGCAATACCAGTTCTGGATTTTATTAAGGGAATAACCTTAGACTCTGAAAGTGCAAATTTTTCCATTAATAATCTTGCGGTTAAATAGCAGACAGTTGATTCTGCTCCTTGATTTAAGTTTACGTTTTCTTTTTCAAGACCATCGTAACCGCCTCCGCTTACCGGATTGTACATAATTTGATTTAAATGATTTTTTCCTAAGAACCAGTTAAATGCAGTTTTCATTTTCTTTTTATATTCCGGAGTTTTAAAGGCTTGGTAAAAAGCATTTAAAGTCTGGATTGTATAAGTAACATCAATTGGCTGTTCTCCGTATTCCTGTGGTTCAGAACCTTTATGATACCAGCTTTGGTTTGAAATGGCTTTGAAATTACCATCGATAAAAGTTTTAGACATTAAGAAATCTAATGAATCTAGTGCAACTTTTTTGTAAACCGGTTTATTGGTTACTAAATAAGCATATAACATTGATTCTGGCAGAATACCGTTTCCGTATGTTAAATAGTTTTCAAACCATTGCCAGTCTTCAGAAGCAGTGTCTTCATAATTTGCAAGCAGTTTAGCATTCAGCTTGTTGATAATGGCCGCAACATATAAGTTTGGAATAGCATTGTGATACAGATACAAACCTTTTGTAGCGAAACCAATAGAACGAGGCGACTGGATATTTTCGGCCCATTTTAATGAGTTAAGGAAACATTTTGATGCTTTTTTTGAAATATTTTCAGGAAGAATATCAGCATTTGCCACAACTGTTCCCAAAGCCCAAATTGCTCTTGCATTAGAATCTTCAAGGTTAACTTCGGCATTTTGTTCAACGTGTTCACGATATTCCTGATCTACGTAATTGATGAAGTTTCCTTTTGGTTTCTGGCATCTTTCGATGAAATCCAGGTAAATTAAAATATAAGGAAGATCGTCTTTGTCTCTTGTTAATTTGTAATGCATGCAGAATGCAATTAAAGCACGTGCATTATCATCTAATGTATATCCTGACTCCAAATCTGGAACTGAGATTTTACTAAACTGGATAATACCAAGATCTGTAGTTAATTTTTTGATATGTCTTAATTGAATATCCGGATAGCTGTATTTAATATCAGCTGGATTTTCAATTAGTTTTTTATACGTATTCATGTGTGTTAATGCAGCATTTTCCCAAGATGAAGCTCTCATTTTGGTAAAAGCCTGAATTCCCATTTCATGTCTTAAATTTTCGTCGGCAATTAATTTTAAGGTTTGTTCTGCAAATTGATCGACATCTCCAATATCAACTAACACACCACAGTCTTCGGTTAAAACTTCTCTTGTGTGCGGAATTTTTGATGCCACCATTGGACATGCACAGCTCATAGCATAAGCAAAAGTGCCGCTTACAGCCTGGTTTGGATCTTTTGATGTAAATAAATAAATATCAGTAGCTTTTAAATATTCTAAAAGTTCTTCAGTATCTAAATATTGATTGATGAAACGAACATTTTTGCGTAAATCTAATTCATCAACAAGTGCTTCCAATTTATCGCGATAAACATCAACACCGTCTTTAATTAAATTTGGATGCGTTTTGCCAATAATCAGGTACAATACATCTGGTTCTTTTTTGACGATTTTTGCCAAAGCCTGTAAACCGGTTTCGATGTTTTTACCTTCACCCAAAAGTCCAAAAGTTGATAATACAATTTTGTTTTGAATATCGAATTTAGCTTTTGCCTGTTCCGGAGTTTCATAGATTACAATATGAGTTCCATGTTGTACACAAGTAATTATTTCTTCATTAACATCGTAGTCTTTTATCAAAATTTCTTTTGACTGGTTAGTCATTACAAAAACAGAATTGCTGTAGCTTAAAAGTAATTTTACAAAGGTTTTTAATTCCTCATTTGGATTAGGAATAACGCTGTGAAAAGTATAAGTAACCGGTTTTTTTACAGTATTTAAAAAATCTAGCAAATGATCTCCGTAATTTCCTCCAAATAAACCAAATTCATGCTGAATGTGAACTAATTTCACATTCTTATCTTTATTGATTTCTTCGGCAACTTTTGTATATTCTGCTCTGTCTTTTGTATTTAGTGTAAAGGCTTGTGTTGGGTTTGCTTTTGGCTTATCGACCAATTCGCAAATTTCACAAGTTATCGATTTACCAAAAACATTGGTAATTCCTTTAATGGTATCTTGAGTATAAGTTGCGATTCCACATTGTGTTGGAGGGAATGTAGAAAGAAAAACAATTTTCGATTTATTTGATATCTTCTTCATGGGAGTTCAATTTTAATTCGGTTAATAAGTCGTTAAGGTTCAGAGAAGCCACCGCAATCTTATCATCGGCGGCACCGTAATAAATATATAATTGGTCGTCAAAAATGGCAGTTCCGGTTGGAAAAACTACATAATTTACATAACCATGTCTTTCATAATATTCTGATGGCGTTATAATTGGTTTTGTTAATCTTCCAATCACTTTACTGGGATCATTTAGATCTAATAAAGCGGCACAGGCATGATAAACAAGACCTTTTTCGCGTCTTTCGGCAGCGTGATAAATCAACAGCCATCCATCTTTTGTTTCAATTGGCGGAGCGCCTGGTCCAATATGACTTGTTTCGTGTTCAAATTTGGGCTCCATTACAATATAATCAGGCAGGTTTTTAAGATAATCTTTCCAAAAATCTACCGTCAGGTCTTTTTTCTTTTCAAATGAAACGATTTGAATTGAAGGAAATAAGCGGTGTAAAGCCACAAATTTTCCATTTATTTTTTTAGGAAATAGAACGACGTTTTTGTCCCACACTAATAAATTTTCCTTTATTGTTTCGCTCAAAGGATAATTTCGGGCAGTATTAAAAGCCAATATACTTGCAACACTTGGATTTTGTAAATGTTTGCGGATCAAATTGGTGAACTCGTGTAAAATGAATTTTGGAGTTATAATTCCTTTCTTTTTAAACGATGTCAAATCTTTTGATACTGCTACAGCTCCGCAGGCATTTATTCCATCGTAAGTAACATAAGTCATATAATACTTATCATCAATTTTGGTAATTCGGGGATCTTCTACACCGTGAATTTCATAAATGTATTCCGGTACAAAAATGGGTTCAGTGCGACGTTCAACTAACGTTGTCGGCCCCTCGAATCTGCAATATCCAATGGTTGAAAAATTTCCTCTTTTTGCAGCTCTGTAAAACATATGAACGCTGTTTCCATCTTGATATATGGCAGGATTTAAAACACCTAATTCCTCAAAAGACCGGTCTGTTTTCTCTAAAATAACACCCAGTTTTGTCGCTAAAGTGTTTTGAGTCGTTACTGCTTCCATATCTAAATTTCTATAGGTTAAAATTACCTTGGGAACAGAGGGGCGATTAACTCAATCGATCAAAAAATTAACTCTAAAGCATTTACATGGGAATTGTATAAGGTTGAAACTGAAATTCTAAAAAGTCGTGATAAAATTATGATTTGTAGTTGATTGCGCTAAAAAATATAGCATTTGAGTTAATTGTTTTTGTAAGTAAACAGGAACTTTGAGATACAAACAAATCAGACTTGTAAAAAGTCCTATTTTTTAACTTAAAATTGAATATTATGTTACGTTGGACAGTCACATTTATAATTCTAGCTATAGTAGCGGGAATTTTTGGTTTTGGAGGAATTGCCGCCGGAGCCGCCAGTATCGCAAAAATCTTATTCTTTATATTCTTAGTTTTATTTGTTATTTCATTAATAAGCGGAAGAAGCAGAGTTTAAGATTTAGGTTTTAATCAAAAAAATAAAAAAGCGAAATTAACTATTGAAGTTTGATTTCGCTTTTTTTAATGTCTTGTATAAAACTTTTGGGTTATGTATGCAATGGGAAGGCCAACACAGAAAATTAAAATCAAGATAGAAAGTAATAAAGGGAAATCAAATTGTTTTGGAGGAAGTTTAGGAAATACAATTGGCAGTACAATAAGATTCATTACAATCCAAACAAACAAACCATAAATAAGTCCCGAAAGTAAAAAGCTTTTCCGCAGAATAGGAAAATAGGGATAGATTTTAAAATAGAGATAAGCAAAAACTAAAGCAATAAAATAATGAAGCAGTAAACCATAAAATGCCATTTGCGATCCGTTTGTGTACGCTTCTTGTTTAAAAATACCGCTTGCGATAGACTGCAGAATTTTTACAGCAGTTGTTTGGTGTAATATAACCGTATAAATAATAATGGCAGCCAGAATATCTAAGGTGCCGGATAGAAAACCAGAATATAAAATAGTTTTAGATTTTGATTTCATTATTTAGAGTTTGGTTATATACTGAAAAATATTGTTTAACTGATGTGTATGCCTTTGTGTATGTACTAAAGCAAAATCAATCCATTCGTACATTGTAAATTTATCAAAACCTGGAACCTGAAAATCAAGACAAGTAAGCGTTAAATCATATTTTGATGCCGAATCTAGCAATTCTGATTCAATTTTGAGCAATTTCATATTCAAAGCATTTTTGCTGTATTCTTTTTTTTCAGGCTGAAGAAAAACAGGAGCGTCCATTTTTATATTGAAGTTTAAAAAGAGGCCGTCAATATCTTTGATTTTTTCGTCGGGTTTGCGGGTTGTTTTTTCGGTATTTCCCGCAAATAATTCCGGAAATCCGGAACAAGCAAGGATAATATGCTGTACGACCTGTCCGGCTGTCCAGCTTCCTTGATAGGGAATGAGATTTAATTCACTTTCAGAAAATTTAGAAAGCGTATCATTTAATTTTTTATATGTTTCAACAATATCTTTTTGAACATTTGTATTCATATCATTGCTTTTTAAATTGTTATTGTACAGATGTTATCCACCATACATTTCCAAACGGATCTGTTACACCGCAGGTTCTGCCATACTCCTTATTACTTAATCCCATTAAAGAACTTGCTCCGTTTTCAATTGCTTTTTTATAAGTTTCATCAGCATTGGGAACATAAACAAATAAGTGTGAAGTTTGTTTTGACCAGTCGGGTATTACATCTGTAATCATTATTGTACTTGCGTTTAAAGTAATTTCAGCATGTATAATAGTTCCATCTTCACGTACAGATTTCGTATTGGTTTCTGAAGCTCCAAAAACTTTTTTGGTAAAGTCGATAAATTTTGATGCACCTTGTAAAATCAAATACGGCATTATAGTTTGATGTTCTGCAGGAATATTCATGTTGAGATATTTTAAAATTTAGGATTTTAAAATTACGATTTTTTATTTTAAAATTTTGTAAATCAGTAAATTATGATTTATAAAAGTGCTTCGCAATGAAAACCGTACGAATTTAGAAGTTCGATTATTTTAGGATTTGAAATAGAAGCACCATTAACACGCAGGATTTTATCGCAGTCTTCAAGGTCAAAATTGATCGCACTGTTAGGGAAATGTTCAAGAAGTTTTCCTATAATCATTATAGATTCTTCGACTTCCTGAACATTTGTTTTGAAAACTTCTATCATCGTTTGAAGTTTTACAAAGCGATATTTTTGTATCGCTCTATTTTATGATAATAGATATAAGAAATTGCCAAAATCACTAAAAAGATTAAAGGGAAGAAACTTTGAAAATTGATTCCGTCTACCGCAAAATGACTAATTGAAGCAAATATAAAATCGAAACCAAATCCGGCATACGCCCATTCTTTTACATTTTTAGGAACTGATGGAATCACTAAAACTAAAACACCCAGAATTTTGAAAATCACAAGGGCATTTCCAAAATATTCTGGATAGCCTAAATGTCTGATTCCTTCTTTGGCTAATTCTGTTTGTGATGTCAAAGCCGGCATAACACCTTCGAATAGAAAAATAATAGTAGTCGTAATCCAAAAAATAATTTTTGCTTTTTTCATGTGGTTTATTTTTAAATAGTTATCAGTTAATGTATTACAAATGTACTATTCTTATTTTTTCATGAAACAGCTATTTCCGACTATTTTAGGGGCATTTGAGACATTTCTTGATTTTAGATTTTAGATTTTAGATTTTAGATTTTTTATTTAGTATAACTATATAGTTTGTCATCCTGACAAAAAATGCAAAAAAATGATATTTGAAATTTATGTAAGCTGGTAATTCGTAATCGTAAACAAATCCTCGAAACCTAATCTGGTATAAATGCCTTTTCCAAGAGCAGATGCTTGTAATTGTGCATATTCACAATCGGCATCTATCGCTTCGTTGATGGCAAATTTCATGATTTCTTCTGCAAAACCTCTTTTGCGCATTTCAGGAATAACGCCTACACCGTGAATTCCCATAGTTTTTTCAGTTTGAAAAAGTGTCAGCGTTCCAATCGCTTTTCCTTCAAAATGAACTAAATAAAACTTCACATTTTCATAATTATGAACCAAAGTTTCTTTGCTGATTACATAGCTGAAAGAAAGCGGATAAATATCTGACCAGGTTTTGGCATCTTCTTCATTTAAAACTCTTTTAAAAGTGAGATTGTTTTGAAGCGGCAATTTTTCTCCCAGTTTTAAAACCATTGCAACCAGCTGAATTCGGATATGAAAACCATTTTTTTCAAAAAAATATTTAGAACTGCTTCCAAAAATATCCCAGTACGGAATAACCAAGCCTGGTTTTTTTTCCATGATTTCCTGAATCTGCGGAAAATTTTCTTCGGTAATATCTTCTCGAAACCATAATCTATTTGGCCAGCCTGAGTTTTTTATGTGTGAAACTTCAAAAGGGTCGTTTTTATGATAGGAAAGGAGAGGAGATGCAACGGTTTTCCAAAGAGTGGTTAAGTTGTCAATATTGTCTTTGATGAGGTTTATAGAGTTCATTGTAAATGACGAGTTTGAATTATACTGACAAAGGTAAATTGAGTTTTTCAGAAAAGCCTTTACATATGTTGATTTACAAATCTTTTTCCAAACTTTTTCTAATTCGGCTTAACTGCGTGGGAGTAATACCCAAGTGCGAAGCAATATGCAGTAACGGAACGCGATCAGCAATAGTGGGATGTTTCTCCAGAAGATTAACATATCTTTCTGTTGCGTTCTGCATAACTAACGCCACTTCTCTTTGTTCTTTTTCGATAATCCAATTTTGTTCTAAGTATGCTATATAAAATGTTTTGAGATCGTCATTTTCGCTAATCAACTGAATATATTTTTGATAATTAAGATTGATTAAAATGCAATCTTCTAAAGCTTCAATTGTAAAGTTAGAAGGAGTTTGCAATATTGATGAAACTTTAGAGCATGCAAGTTTGTTTTCGAGAAAAAGATTTTTGTTATAGAAATTTCCTTGTTCGTCAGTAATAAAAGTTCGTAAAATTCCTTTGGCAATAAAATAAAGATTTTTGCAGATTTCTCCATTTTCTAGTAGTATTTCTCCTTTTTTGATTGTCTGGAAATGTGTCAAGCTTTCAATCAAATTCCAAGACTTTTCAGAGATAGGAGCGTAACTTTCGAAATATAATTTTAGATTGTTGAGGTATGTTTCTTTGTTGAAAGTCATAGATTGGTTTGGTTTTGGCACAAAGGCGCTAAGGCACAAAGTTTTTTTTATTTTAATGCACTAGATTTACTATTCAAAAATAAAGAAATAAGCGCAATTTTGTCATTTCGACGAAGGAGAAATCTTCGCGAGAAACTCTACAAAGATTGATTCTCGTTGCGGAGCTACTTGTGGAGATTTCTCCTTCGTCGAAATGACAAAAATGAGAATAAATCTGAACAATCTGCATAATCTGCGAGAGACTTAAAAATACTTCGAGCCTTAGCGCCTTGGCAGCAAAAATTTAAAAAACGCTAAAAACTCAGAGCTTCCAGCGGTTTTAAATTGTAATTATTTGTATCGTTGCTTAATCAGCATAATGATAAATACTTCTTTTAACAGTATTGTTTATTTTTTCAAGGGTTACTTCAGTTACACCGCCTTCATAATTCATAGAAATAGCAACTTTATCTTTTGTAATTTGATAATCAATTGAGATTAAACCGTTTTGATTTACTTCAACAGATTTGTTTTCATTTGGAATCGTACTTAAAAAGTAATTTGATTCTTCAACTTCTTTGTTTTTAATAATATTTTGATAAACTTTATCCAGATCAGAATCCTGTAAAATACATTCTCTGCCATCTCCCATTTCTACTTCGATATCTTTACAGTCTTCTTTTGGCTCAGTCTTTTTTTCTATTTTTTCTGTTTTTACAACTGCAATTGTATCTGCTGGTTTTTCAATAGGTTTTGATTCTTCATTATTGCTTTGCTTGCAATTTGTAAATAGTAAAGCTAAAAGCGCAATACATGCTATTTTCTTCATTTTTTTAATTTTAATTATGGGATTCAAAATTAACAAAATAAGTCCAGGTTTATCATTTAAACGAAGGAAAAATCTTAATGCGAAACTCTTTCACAAAAATCAAATCTTTGAATATAATCGCTCAGCATAATAACATATAAATCTTTTTAATCTGTGAAATCTGCGGCAAAAAAACTTGCGTTCTTCAGTAAAATTAAACTAAAAAACGCCATGAAACCCAAAGGTCTCACAGCGTTTTCATCTCAAAAAATAAATAATTAACGGGTAATGTAACGGGTATTATTTCCAGCCTCCGCCTAGAGCGCGGTACAAATCTGTATTGGCTGTAAGTTGTTGTCTTTTGATATCAGCAAGTTCTAGTTCGCTTTGCAATAAATTTGCCTGTGCCGTTAAAACTTCAAGATATTCTGCCATACCATTTTTAAATAAAAGATTGGCATTTTTAATCGCTTGCTGCAGCGTTTTTACTTTTTCTTTTAAGAAAGTTTCCTGCTGTTGTAATTTCTCTACTTTAACCAAAGCATCAGAAACTTCGCTTACAGCAACCAAAACAGATTGTCTAAAACTTAAAACAGCTTTTTCTCTTTCTGCGACAGCGATATTATATTGCGTTCTTACTCTTTTGTTATTTAAAAGAGGCTGCGTTAATCCGCCCGCAACAGTTCCAAACAATGAAGCCGGAATGTTGAACCAATTACTGGTTTCGAAAGAGTTTACGCCGCCTTGAGCCGTAATTCTGAGAGCTGGGTATAAATCCGCTTTCGTGATACCGACATTTGCGTTGGCAGCTTTTAGCGCCAATTCGGCACTTTTTACATCAGGTCTTCTGCTTACTAAGGCAGATGGAACTCCAATTGCTGTATTGTGTTTTACTTCAATCGCACTTAATTGAGTAGATCTTTCTTTTGAATTTGGAAAAGAACCTGTTAAAACACTCAAAGCATTTTCCTGAATGGCAATATTTTGTTCCAATAACGGAATCAATTGCGCTGAGTTTAATTTCTGTGCTTCCGATTGTTGAATTGCTAAAGTAGTTACCTGACCGGCATCGTATTTTAATTTGATAATATTGGTTGTACTATCATTTAAACGAAGATTTTGTCTGGCAATATCCAATTGCGCATCCAGCATCAAAAGATTATAATATCCTCTAGAAACATTAGCGACAATATTAGTCTGCAATGCTTTTTTTACTTCTTCAGATTGAAGATATCCTGCGTAAGCCCCTTTCTTTTGGTTTCTGATCTTTCCCCAAATATCAGCTTCCCAAGAAAGAGAAGCTCCAGCAGAATAGTCGTCAATATGTTTAGCACCAATTGCTTGATTTAAGTTCAATCCCGTAAAACTATTGTCAGACGGATTGCTTGTGCTTGCGTTTACAAATAAGTTAACCTGAGGCACATTTCCCCATTTTGATTGTGTAAAACGGTATTGGGCAATTTCGATGTTCTTTTCGGCAATCTGAAGGTCGTTGTTTCTTGCAACGGCGCTGTCAATTAATTTTATAATATCTTTTTCTGTAAAGAAGTTTTTCCACTCCACATCGGCAATACTGGTTGTATCACTCGAAACCGATGCATTCCTGAAATTCTCAGGAAATGCATCTTTTGGAGTTTCAATATCCTTTGAGACTTTACAGGATATTAAAGTCGTGATCAGAATGGCGAAGGTCACGATTTTGGTTATATGATTTTTCATTTAGTTTTTTATTAAATTTTTTTATCCGTTGGGTTTAGTTTTTTAAACACATAGAAACATAGTTTTTTGAGGATTTAAAAAAGGCGTTTCACTTATTTTAAATACACATAGTTTTCTATGTGTGGAAACTGGTTTCTTTTATTCTCTTTTTTCGAGACAATCCCGATAGCTATCGGGACTATGTTTCTATGTGTTAAAATATTATTTTCCCAAAAAGGTTAAATTTCTGTACAAGTATCTTTTCTGGTTTCCAGATCTCTTGAGATTCTGTACGATATATATCCGATGCCAAATATGATGGCGACAAGAATGGTTGTTATATAGTTTTCCATTTATTATTTTTCTTCGTTATGAATTACAGCGATTGGTTTTCCGCTCACTTTTTCTTGTAAATGCTGGAAGATGATGAATAAAACAGGAATGATAAACAATCCTAGAATTACTCCAGATAGCATCCCTCCAGCTGCCCCGATACTGATGGAGTGGTTACCTTGTGCTGATGGACCTTTGGCACTCATCATTGGCACTAATCCTACCACAAAAGCAAGAGACGTCATGATAATTGGTCGCAAACGTAATTTTGCTGCCATGATTGAAGCTGCTGCTAAACCTTGTCCTGATCTTCTTCGCTGCGCCGCAAATTCCACAATCAAGATGGCATTTTTGGCGAGAAGCCCGATAAGCATGACAAGAGCAACTTGTACGTAAATATTGTTTTCAATTCCAGTTAAACCAATAGCAACGAATACTCCAAAAATACCTGCAGGGATTGACAAGATTACTGCAAGAGGCAAAATGTAACTTTCGTACTGTGCGGCAAGTAAGAAATAAATGAATATCAAACACAGTAAGAATATTGTTGCCGATTGCCCTCCTGACGAAATCTCCTCACGAGTCTGGCCCGAGAATTCAAACCCGTAACCTGCAGGTAATTGTTGTGCTGCTACTTCTTCAATGGCTTTAATGGCATCTCCGGAACTAAATCCTGGTTTCGGAATGGCATTAATAGAAATTGAGTTAAATAAATTATATCTGGAAGCGGTTTCTGAACCATAAATACGAGTCAGTTTAACTAAAGTATTTATTGGCACCATTTCGCCTGTTTTGTTTTTTACAAAAACTCTGTCAATTGCTGTTGGATCTGCTCTGTCTTCGATATCGGCCTGAACAACCACACGGTAATATTTACCAAATCGGTTAAAGTCAGATGCCTGTGCGCTACCAAAGTAAGCCTGCATGGTTTGTAAAATGTCTTTTACATTAACACCCAATTGATTTGCTTTTTCGTCGTTAACCTCTAATTGCAACTGAGGATAATCAGCTTTGAAAGAAGTAAAGGCAACGGCAATTTCCGGACGTTTCATTAATTCGCCGATAAAGTTTTGAGAGATTCCACTGAACTTATCCAGCTTTCCTCCCGTTTTATCCTGAAGAACTAAATCTAAAGCCTCAACGTTACTAAATCCGGGAACAGTTGGGAAACTGAATACGAAGAAACTTCCGCCGGAAATAGCGCCCAGTTTACCACGAACCTGATTCATGATTTCGTCGATGTTTTTTACTTCGCCGCGTTCTTCGTTTGGTTTAAGCAATACGAATACAACCGCAGAAGATGGACTTGTAGAGTTGGTCAATAAGTTGAAACCTGAAATTGCGGTTACAAATCGAGAAGCGTCTAATGCTTTTAAAGTATTCTCAGCTTCAGTCATTACTTTTTGAGTTCCGTCTAATGATGTACCAGATGGCGTATTTACTGCAATCGCAATAAATCCTTGATCTTCTGTTGGAATAAACCCTTGAGGAGTTGTTTTTACCATTACCACTGTTGCCAATGTAATTAAAGCCAATCCGCCTAAACTCAACCATTTTCTTCTAATTAAGAATTTAAGTCCGCCTGTGTAACGGTTTGTCAACGATTCAAAACTGCTGTTGAAAGCGGTAAAGAATTTCTCTTTAAATCCTTTTTTCTGATAAGGTTCATTGTGATCGTGTGCTCCGTGATTATCTTTTAAAAATAATGCTGCAAGCGCTGGACTCAATGTTAAGGCATTTACTGCCGAAATTACAATTGCAATTGCCATAGTAAAGGCAAACTGACGATAGAAAACTCCTGTTGAGCCTTCCATAAAACCAACCGGCAGGAATACAGCAGCCATTACCAGCGTAATCGAGATAATAGCACCCGTTATTTCGTGCATTGCTTCATGGGTTGCGATTTTTGGAGACAAACGTTTATGCTCCATTTTCGCATGCACCGCTTCGACTACCACAATGGCATCATCGACCACAATACCAATCGCCAGAATTAATGCGAAAAGCGTTAAAAGGTTGATCGAAAATCCGAATAACTGCATGAAGAAGAACGTTCCTAAAATTGCTACAGGTACAGCAATAGCCGGGATTAATGTTGATCTAAAATCTTGCAAGAAGATAAATACCACAATAAATACCAGTATAAAAGCTTCTAGTAATGTATGCTCCACCTGTTCGATAGATTGGTCAAGAGATACTTTTGTACTATAGAAAATATTGTGTTTTATGCCTTTTGGAAAATCTTTAGAAGCCTTTTCCATCATTTTATTAATGGCAATCTGAATATCATTTGAGTTAGATCCAGCTAACTGGATAACCCCAATTACAATTCCTTTTTTACCATTTAAACGAGTTAAACTGTTGTAAGAGTAAGCACCCAATTCAACTCTCGCTACATCTTTTAAGCGAAGTACTGAACCATCTGCATTAGAACGTATAGCAATATTTTCATAATCCTCTGGTTTAGTTAATTTCCCTTTGTATTTAATAACGTATTCAAAAACTTCTTTGCTTCGCTCTCCAAATTTACCCGGAGCAGCTTCCAAACTTTTGTCCTGAATCGCTCCCATAACTTCGCTGGGAGTCACTTTATAAGTTGACATTTGTGTTGGATTTAACCAAACACGCATTGAGTAATCTTTTACACCACCAAAAATACTGGCAGAACCTACACCCGGAATACGTTTTAATTCTGGAATAATATTAATCTGTGCATAGTTGGCAACAAATGTCTGGTCGTATTTTGCTTCATCATCAGTGTACATACCAATTGCCATGATGAAACTGTTTTGTTGTTTCGCCGTAACAATACCTTGCTGTACAACCTCCGCAGGAAGCTGGCTGGTTGCCTGAGCAACACGGTTTTGTACGTTAACCGCAGCCTGATCGGCATCTGTACCCAGTTTAAAGAAAACTGTAATAGCCAAAGTACCGTCGTTACTGGCTGTAGAACTCATATACGTCATGTTTTCTACACCATTTATAGATTCTTCGATAGAAGGTGCCACAGAACGTAAAACCGTTTCTGCGTTGGCTCCCGGATATACCGCCGTTACCAAAACCGATGGAGGCGCAATATCAGGAAACTGTTGTAAAGGCAGTTTAGTTAAACCCAATACCCCCAGAATTACCAATAAAATGGAAATTACGGTTGCCAGTACAGGTCTTTGTATAAATATTTTGAACATTGTGTTTTAGAATTATTTTTTATTAGTTACTTCGGCAACTTTAGTTGATTTTTCAGGCTGAATCGCTTGACCATCCTGAAGTTTGTCAATACCGCTTAACACGATTTGGTCACCCGTTTTTACACCTTCTTTAATTAAATAATTGGTACCGCTTTTACCCACAACTGTGATAGGCATTTTGGTTACTTTGTTGTCTTTGCCTACAGTGAAAACAAATACTTTGTCCTGCATTTCAACTGTAGCCGACTGTGGTACTAAAATCGCATCGTCGTGCTGTAATCCTAAACGGATTCTTCCTGTGTTTCCAGAACGTAATGTTCCGTTTGCATTTGGGAATGTTGCTCTAATCGTGATTGCTCCTGTAGTTTTATCAAACTGACCATCAACCATATCGATTTTTCCTGTTTGCGGATAAGCGTTGTTATCAGCCAAGATCAAAGTAACTGGAGGTAATTTTTTAATTTTATCACCAAGAGAACTTCCTTTGTATTGCTCTTTAAAGTTGATGAAATCAGTTTCGCCTAAAGAGAAATAAGCAAATACTTCGTGAACATCAGATAAAGTAGTAAGTGCTTCAACATCAGATGCAGAAACTAAACTTCCTTGTTTTTTAGGTAATCTTCCAATGTATCCGCTCACTGGAGCTGTTACGTTAGTATATCCTAAATTAATTTTAGCAGAACCTACCATTGCTTTTGCCTGCTCGATATTAGCAGCAGCAATTTTTTGAGAAGCTTTAGCTGTTTTTAACTGATAATCAGAAACTACTTTGTTTTGCACTAGCGGAGTCAGTTTATCAACTTCTAAATTAGCGTTGATTAAAGCTGCTTCTGCTGCGTGTAGACTTGCTAAAGCATTGTTTAACTGCTCACGAAACGGACGTTCATTGATTTTAAATAAAGTTTGTCCTTTACTTACATAAGCACCTTCGTCAACAAAAATTCTGTCAAGGTTTCCGCTTACCTGCGGGCGAATTTCAACATCAACGGTTCCTTGTATAGATGCTGGATATTCAGCATCAGTAGTTGTGTTTGCGCTTGTGATAGCTAAAACTGGTAAAACCGGTGGCGGCGGGGCAGTAGGCGCTTGATTTTTGTCGCCACAGCTGCTTAATACTAAGGCCAGAATAAAACTGGTTATAATTACATTTTTCATTTTCATAGTGGTTTTAATTGGTTGAACATTTTCTCGGATAAAATTCTTTGGTATTCTGGCATTCTCGGGATTCATATTTAATTGAATTAAATTATCTAACGTTGTTAAGTAAAAGTGCACAAATTTCCATACAGTAAGCCTTTCCAATTCTATTTCGAATCAGTATTAAATTATCTAACGATGTTAAGTAAAAGTCTAAAAAAAGAGCTTTTATTACCTTTATTAAATTTTCTAACAGTGTTAAGCGAAAGTTATAAAAAAAAAGGATTTTATATTATCCCGTTTAAATCATTTTACACTGTTAAGTAAAATTGAAAATTTTTTTATTGTATAGATTTGATGATACCAGTAATAGCATCTTTCAAAATCTGGGCATTTATTGTTTCTAAAATATCACTTTTGTTAATGATGTTGATGGCGATTAAACCATGAATAACAGAAAAGAAAGTAAAATATTTTTGTTTAATGATATCTTCACTAGGATTGCTGTCTTTCATAATTTCAGCAATAACACCAGTAAACAATTTGTAAGGTGCTTCCTGAGCCGAACATCGCTGTGCACAGCAGGTCATTTGAACACCAAACATAAGTTGATACATTTCAGTATTAGTAAAAGCGAAATCCCAGTAAGTCATCCACATGGCTTCTAACTGATCTTCGGGTTTTTCAAACTTGCCTTTTGCAGTCTGTAACTCTTTTGCCAGTTTAATAAAACCTTTGCCTGTCAGTTCTTCTAATATTGCTTCTTTATTCGAGAAATATTCATAAATAATAGGAGCAGTATATTCGATTCTGTCGGCAATTTTACGCATACTCAAACCATTCCAGCCTTCATCTTTTACGATATCATAAGCAGCGCCAAGGATATTATTCCTTGTTTCTTCTTTTTGTCTTAAAATTCGATCTTTGCTAGCCATTGTATTCAAGTATTAAATCGTTTAACACTGTTAGGCAAATGTATGGCGGATTTTCGAATTTCAAAATATTTTTATCATAATATTTTCTTATCGTGCAATAAGCGTTTTTGAAATTCTTTGCAAACCCTTTATTTTATTGAGATTTTTAGTCATGTAATTTTTTTAAGAAGCAGAAGTTTTTCGGTTTTCATGACCATTTGTCCCGCTCTGCATTATATTTTTTGTGGTGAACCCCACCACAAAAAGATAACATTTCGATCGGGGCTAGGAGAGAACGTGTGTTTTTTTCATTAGATTTTCAACTCGCAGTTTGTCATCCTGAGCAACAAAGGATCACACGCGCAAATCGACAAAGATTGGAATTTCACAAATAAAGATTGGAATTTCACAAATAAATAAAGCTCAAAATTCACATCCCGCAAAATTCCGGAGGAATGAAATATTTATAGGTTTATGGATACACGGTTTACAAAAAAAGCTCCAGCGGAGCGACATATTAATTATTATAGATCCAAAAAATATTTCGCCCCGCTGGGGCTTCTTTAATATAGAAATCATTGTTTCTATAAATATTTCGTCCCGCTGGGACTTGTTGTGGAATACTTATTTCGGCTTATTAAAATTCCGGAGGAATGAAATATTTATAGGTTTATGGATACACGGTTTACAAAAAAAGCTGCAGCGGAGCGACATATTAATTATTATAGATCCAAAAAATATTTCGCCCCGCTGGGGCTTCTTTAATATGGAAATCATTGTTTCTATAAATATTTCGTCCCGCTGGGACTTGTTGTAGAATACTTATTTCGGCTTATTAAAATTCCGGAGGAATGAAATATTTATAGAATATCCGATTCCTAGGTAGAGAAAAGCTCCAGCGGAGCGATATATTAATTATCGCAAATCCAAAAAATATTTCGTCCCTCTGGGAATTTTGTAGAAAATGATTTTAATGTTGGGTTTGTCATCCTGAGGAACTAAGGATCACGCTCGTAAATCGGCAAAGATTGTCAATTTAGATTGTGGAGTTACTTACGAAGATTTCTCGTTCCTCGAAATGACAAGATTGTGAAAAAATGCAGATGATCTACAAAGATTGATAATTCTGATTTTGGAATTTCTAGTATTATCTTTCCTTCGTCAGTATGGTAAAAACATGAATGCAATCAACTGTATTCAATTTTTTCGTAACATTACAATAAAAAAAAATGAAAAGGCTGACTATCCTAAAAACCACAATTGCTGTTTTATTTTTCCAGCAGACTTTCTCACAGGAAACCAAAAAAGAAACCACAGCACCACAATACACAATCGAAAACTGTGTCAATCATTTTGAAATTGATAAAGCCACGAAAACCAAAGCAGGTTACCAATATTGGTTTGGCGACAAAAACTTCACTCAGGAAAACACATTAAAAATGAGCATTGTCGAACCTGGAAAATCAACACACGCGCCGCATCATCATCCTGAAGAAGAATTTTTCTACATCTTAGAAGGCACAGCCGAATTTTACCTTGACGGAAAAACCAAAACCGCCGGCCCAAATACCAGTTTTTACTGTCCGTCGAATATGGAACATGGAATTAAAAATGCTGGGAATACTGATTTGAAATATTTGGTTATTAAAAAGGATTTGAGGTAACATTATCAATCTTTTTTCTATTGACATAAACAATAACAGGATTTCTGCCATCAAGCTCTCTTTTATTGCGTCCATGCAAACCTATTTCTGCCATATCTGGAGTTTTCCAGTTTTTTTCTTTTGGGTTTACATAAGTATACATTCCGTAGCAATGTCCGGAAACAATCCAGCCTTCTGTCTTTTTTAAGTCGGTGACATCAAAATCTTCAGATGGAGTTTGCACATAAACGGGACCGAATTCTTTCATTAATTTTATGGCTTCATTTTCTATATCGGGAATAGTTTCGGCGTGATCAAAAATTATATACGTTCCGTTTTGGAATAAAACCCAATCCTGACATTTTTCATTTATACTAAGTCTGACTTTATTCAGCAGCTCAGTTTTATCTATTTCATCTGTTTTTTGATTGTCTGCTTTCTTTTTCATAAAAAGAGAATTTAATAGTATTGTTGCTTTGTCATTTCATTGTAATGGGGGATTTTTGATTGTGGTATTATTTATAAAAACACCTTTGGACAAACTGCCAAAGGTGCTTTTTCAATTTATATAGAAGTAAGATTAAGATTCGGTATTGCTGATATCTTTTTTGCGGTAAACGAGATAAAAAACCTGAGGTAAAACCGTTAATGAAAGAATCATACAGGTTATAAGTCCGCCTACGATCATGATCGCCAGCGGTTTTTGAACTTCAGAACCCATTCCTGTCGATAAAGCAGCAGGTAATAATCCTAAAGAACCCATTAAGGCAATCATAACAATTGGACGAATACGGCTGTGAATTCCCTCTGAAATAGCATCTCGTAAATGCATTCCGGCACGCATATTTTCCTTAATCATTCCGATGAGGACAATACTGTCAATTGCGCTGACCCCAAAAAGTATGATAAATCCAATTCCTGCCGAGATACCGAAAACGGTTCCTGTTACCCAAAGCGATATGAATCCTCCGATAAAGGCATACGGCATGGCACTTACGGCAATCATGGTGTCTTTGAAATTGCCAAAGTTGAAATACAGCAGACATAAAATAAGGATCAATACAACGGGTACAATCATCGCTAATTGTTTAGAAGCTCTTTCTTTACTTTCAAATTCTCCCGCCCATTTCATGACGTTTTCTTTTGGAAGTTTAACTTCGGCAGCTACTTTTTTCTGAGCTTCTTCGATCGTGCTTCCCAAATCTCGTCCTTCAATACTAAAACCTACGGCAATGTAACGGCTGTTTCCTTCGCGGTAAATAAAAGTTGGCCCGGTTTTGTATTCTACAGTTGCAATTTCTTTTAAAGGCACTTTTTTGCCATTCATTGTTGGAATCAGAATGCCTTCTATTTTTTCTTTAGAATCACGGTATTCTTTTTCAAAACGCAGAGTAATGTCAAAGATTTTTTCGTCATCATAAAATTTTGTTGCAGCCTGACCGCCAATTGTCATTCTGATAACCGCCTGCGCATCGGCAGTTGTTACGGCATAACGCGCCATTTTTTCATCTTCAAGCTGAATTCTCAATTCTGGCAATCCAATATTTTTATAAACATTAATGTCTTCGATTCCTTTTACGTCTTTAATCGAATTAGCAACTTTTGCAGCCATTTCTTCCATTTGGAAAAGATCGCTTCCGAAAATCTTAATCGCCAGCGGACTTTTTACTCCTGCAACATATTCTTCAACATTATCCTGAATAGGCTGACTGAAACCAAAGGCGATTCCGGGATATACATCGAGTACTTTTTTGATTTCGGCAATCAGTTCTTCTTTGCTTATGTCGTGTTTCCATTCGTCTTTATGTTTTAATTCGATATGGAATTCGATATTAAAAAATCCTGTTGGATCGGTTCCATCATTTGGTCGTCCCGTTTGCGAAAGCACAAATTTTACCTCTTCAAACTTTCGGATCTTCGTTTTCATTTCTTTTGTCAAACGAACTGATTCATCCAAATTAATACTATTAGGAAGCGTTGCTCTTACATAAATAGCACCTTCATTCAGCTTCGGAATAAATTCTGATCCGTAAAAAGCAAATCGTACACAACAAACTGCCAATAAAGCCAGAAACGAATAAATCGTTAATTTACGGTGTTTGGTACTCCATTTAAAAAGATTGAACAAATTGGTTCTAAAGAAACGCGAAATCATGTTTTCTTTCTCGACAATGTTTTTCGTCAGCATTACTTTACACATTGCAGGCACATAAGTAAGTGATAAAATCAGCGAACCTAATAAGGCATAACCTAGAGTAAAGGCCAGGGGAGAGAACATTTTTCCTTCTACTTTCGTAAATGAGAAAATTGGCATTAATGCGACAATCAAAATAATCAGGGCGAAGAAAATATAGGTAGCCACACTTCCGACGCTTTTCTTAATTAATCCCATTTTGCTCATATTGTTAAAGCGTTCCATTCCCACTTTATGAGCTTTCTTTTCTAAAGAAACGAACACATTTTCTACAATAACCAATGTTCCTTCGAGCAGTAAACCGAAATCGAGCGCTCCCATAGAAATCAAGTTCGCAGGAAGTCCCTGAATCCGCAACATTACAATTGCAAACAAAAACGAAAGCGGAATTACAGTCGCTACAATCAACGAGGTACGCCAATTGTAAAGGAAAACAAACACAATCAATGAAACAAGTAAAACCCCTTCGATTAAGTTTTTGGTTACCGTTTTTACGGTTGTATTGACCAATTCGGTACGGTCGATAAACGGCACGATTTTAACATTATCAGGAAGAACCCTTTCATTCAATTCGTTTAAACGTTCTTTCAATCTGCCAATAACTTCTCCCGGATTTTCTCCGCGAAGCATCACAACAATTCCTTCTACAACATCATCGTTTCCGTCAAGACCTACTTGTCCTAATCTTGGTTTTGCCGAAATTGAAACTTCGGCTACGTGTTTTACTAAAACTGGCGCTCCGCCTTTGGTTTCAATTAATATATTGCCAATATCTTCGACTTTATTAATTAAGCCGACACCTCGCACCACATAAGCCTGATCGCCTCTTTTAATGACGTCTCCGCCCACATTGATATTACTTTTTGAAACAGCTTCATAAACATCTAATGCCGATAAATTGTAATTTTCAAGCTCAGTTGGGTTGATTTTGATTTCGAACATTTTTTCTTCTCCACCAAAACTCACCACATCGGCAACTCCGGGTACAGAAACCAATTCGCGCTCGATAACCCAATCCTGAATGGCTTTGATTTCTTTGATAGGAAGATCACTTTTTATAACGTATCTAAAGATTTCTCCCGTTGCTCCAGACGGCGGATCGATCTCAACATCGGCACCTTCTGGAAGATCCAGTCCGTTAAGACGGTTTGAAGCATATTGCTGTGCGTAGAAATCCTCAACTCCGTCATCAAATAAAACGGTTACTACTGATAATCCAAAAAGGGAAATAGAACGTACTTCTGCCTTTTTTGGAATGGTATTCATTTGTTTGGATATCGGAAGCGTGATGAATTTTTCGACTTCTTCGGCACTTCGTCCAGGCCACTGTGTAATAATTCTGGCCCTTGTATTGGTTACATCGGGAAATGCTTCTATTGGCGTATGAATGTAACTCACAATTCCTGCAGCCAGTAAAATGGCTGTAAAAAAGAATATAATAAGCGAGTTTTTCAAGGAAAAAGCAACCAGACCTTGTACAAATTTTTTCATGTCTTGTATTGTGTTTATCCGTTTTTAAGGATGCTTAGTTTTTTAATCTTTCGTAAATCAGGAGCTGGTTTTTGGTAATTACCTTTTCGCCTTCATTTACACCTTTATCAAAATAAAGCCAGCTGTTGTTTTTTAAAACGGGGTTTATTTCTCTGGTTTCGATTGTGCAATCGTTTTTGTAGATTAAAATATAATCGCGGTTGTTGTCGAAAATAGCTGCTTTTGCAGGAATAGCTGCCAGTTCTTCACCGCCTTTGCTTTTATCGATTGTAATATCGGCTGTCATTCCCGGTTTTAATTTCATGTTTCGGTTGTCCATTACAATTCGTGCTTTTAAAACGTGTTCATCGGCATCAAAAACTTTAGACATCATATTGATTTTTCCTTTAAAAATTTCTCCAGGATAAGCAGGTGTCGTTACATCGACCTGCATGTTTTCGCTGATGTTTTTAAGATTACTGGTATAAACATTTACCAAAACCCAGATTTCTTTTAAATCAGAAATGGTGAACAATGGATCGCTTTCGTTTGTAATCTGCATTCCCGGGCTGATATTTTTATCTACAATAAAACCTTCAGTCGGCGCTTTGATCTGAAAAACAGCTCTTTCACTGCTTGCGCTGAACATTGCCAGATTGGCTCTTACGTTTTCTAAAGAAGATTTTAAAACATCCAGTTCGCTTTGTGCCTGCAATAAGTCTTTTTGAGAAGAAATTCCGTCTTCAAACATTGATTTTGTGGCTTGTAAATTGCGCTGTGCTACCGTTATCTGCGACTGCAATGATTTACTTTCAGACTGCATGCTGTTTAGTTCTGTACTTTTTATCTCTGCCAGAACTTGTCCTTTTTTTACATAATCGCCTAGTGAAAATGTAGTTTTGGTAATAATTCCTTCAACAAGGCTGTTAAACTGAACCACGTGATCGCCGTTGTAAGTAATATTTCCGGTAAGGTTAATAGATTCGCTCACGGCACGTTTCTGTACAGGTTCTATTGTAATTTTTTCTTTTAAATCTTTATCGATGCAGAATTTTTCATCCTGAGCTTTTTTTACTTCTTCTTTCTTGCCGCATCCGTAAACGAGCATTAACCCAAGTATTGGGATTATAAGTTTCTTCATTATCTTTTTGTTTTGAGAAATTGATGTTTTAATTGATTTCCTGCCCCGTGATATAGCGCAGTTCTTCGAAATTTTTATTCAGGTCTTTTTTCGAATTGAGCAATATCGATTTGTTGTCTAAATACGCATCTACAAAATCCAGATATTCGAGCATGCTGGTATTTCTCTGCAGGAAGTTTTTACGATAGCTTTCCAAAAGTTTATCAAGGTCGCCTTCAAAACTGGCATCGGCGCTTTCGTATAATTTTTTGGTGGTGATAAAATCCTGATAAGCCTGTAATACCTCAGATTGTACGCTTAATGTTTTTTCTTCAGTAAGAAGTTTACCTTGATTGATCGCAATTTTAGCAGCTTTTACATTTCCCTGATTTCGATTAAAAAACGGAAGGTCAAGGGAGAAACCAACACCCACGAAATCGTTCATTAAACTTGCTCCGCGGTCGTAACTAATGCCCAGCGTTACATCTGGTGTGCGCATGGCTCTTTCGTATTTGTATTTGTTGTCGTTGTATTCGTTTCCGAGTTTCAGGACTTTCATATCAGGACGATTTTCAATTGCTGATTCCATCAGGTTTGCCAGATTGATACCTTCGATATTTTTATTAACCGGAACAAAACCTTCGTCAGTCAGTTTGATAAAACTTGCCGCAGGAAGATTCATTAAAACTTTGAGTTCTTTCTGCAATGCATTATTTTCCTTTTGCAGATCGTTGATTTCTTTTAAATACTGTAATTCAGAAGCTTTTAAACGAACATATTCGCCTTTGCCGATATTTCCCTGTTTTACCTGATTTGCGTAAGCTTTTAGTAAAGTCTGCATCGAAGAAAGCTGTTTTTGGTAAACCGCTTCCTGCGCCTGATTGTATTGCAGATCAGTAAGGTTGTCTCTAAATTCGATTTTTAAACTGCGTAAAAAAGTCTTGAAATATTCTTTAGCGATCTCTGCATTTACTTTTTCCATCGCAATCAGTTTTTTGCGTTTTCCCGCTGTCTGAATCAGCTGCTCCAGTTCTGCATTGACTTGCTGTGTTTTTCCGTAATTTCCCCATAACGGAGGCAGTTGTTGTGCGGTAGCATTACTCCAAAGGTTGATTTCGCCGACGGTTAAAGTTGGATTCGGCCATAATTTTGCCTGAATGACTTGTGCATCGGCAATGTCGATATTTAGTTTTTCAGAAATAAGAGAAATATTCTTATCCAGAAACAAAGCCTCGGCCTGATTTCGCGAAAGAACAATTGTATCTGTAATGGCTGTAATCTGGGCCATACTTTTGAGTGATACAATTAAAAACAGAGTTATAAATAAACGTTTCAAATTAAGTAGATTTAATGAAGTGCAAAGCTATCTGCCGCGTATTAAACCGTAATTTGATGTCTGTTAGAAACCAGTAAGAGTTAGATTAGAAAACGATTAGAGTTTAGGAAAAACCAGCGTTACAGTAGTTCCAGCATCTTTTTTGGAAGCAATCGTAAACTCAATATTATTTTGTTTAAAAATGACATTTGCCAACGGAAGTCCAATGCCGCTTCCTTTTATATCGCTCACATTTTTGCCTCTGTAAAAAGTTTGTTTTATGAATTGCAGGTCTTCTTCGCTAATGCCTTTTCCCTGATCTTCGATGACAATTTTTAACTGCTGATTGTGTTCTGATAAACTGATTTTTATTGGATTTCCTGCTGAATACTTAACCGCATTTTCGATAATATTAAACAACGCAATTTTGATTTCGTTAGAATTTCCTTTTATCGAAAGCAGTTTGTCATTTAGAACTTCTAATGCAATTTGAATCTGGCCTTTTAAGTGGTAACTGGCAGATAATTGATCGTTAATGTCCCAGACCAACTCGTCGACTCTAAAAATCTCGTTGAGTTCCATATTTTCGCGAAGGCCCGAAAGCATCATTAAAGTATTCATTGTGTCTTCGATTTGATAGACATTTTCTAATACTTTTTCAGACATTTCTTTGTACTCGGCACTTGATCTGTCTTTTTGGGCAAAAACTTCAAGGTTTCCCGAAATAGCCGTTAAAGGAGTTTTAAACTCATGCGAAACATAATTGATGAAGTTTTTCTGAATGATAAAAGTATCAGAAAGACGTTTCAGCAGGTTATTATAACTTTCTATAAGTTCCTGAATATCATCTTTTGAATTTGGAGAAACAATCTGCCTGTCTAATGAAGTAGCCTGGATTTCGTTTACCTGATTGATAATATTTTTAATAGGAGCATAAGCGAGATTAGAAAGTACCCGGCTGACAATATAAATACTGATTAAACCTGAAACTAAAACCAAAATCATAATAATCAAAAGTCGATCGGTCATGGTTTTAAAATCGGTATCATTTTTTTTAACGAAAACCACAAAATCTCCCTGATTGTCATGATAATAACTCCCAAAGTAAAAGTGATGCTTGGACTTGAAACTTAATTTTCTGTTTTTTCGAACGTAATCCAGCTTTAACTGATTGATATTGTTATCTAAAGTTTTGTCGCCATACACAATTTGATTTTTCTCATCATAAACACGCGTGATAATTTCGAGTGAATTTTCTCGGAATTGCTGGCCAATTATTAAATGCTGGTTTTCTGGTAATTCATCTTTTTCGAGATAAAAAATTCCCGTAAGTAAACAGGTTTTCTGCAATTCGTTGTAAACAATTTTTTCTGAATAACTGTAGAAAGAAAAATAGGTAATAAGCGAAGCAATGACAAACACAACACTGAAAGTCAGAGAAGAAATTAAGGTAAAACGATCACGAATTTTCATACTTATTCTTTTAACATATAACCAATTCCTTTTATGGTGTGAATGAACTTATGATTGTGTTCGATTTTGTTTCTTAAATACGAAATATACACATCGACAACATTGGTGTTATTGTCGTAGTTAATTCCCCAGACAGCGGTTAAAATCTGAGTTCTCGACATTACTTTGTTTCTGTTTTCTAGTAAATATAAAAGCAGTTTGTATTCTCTTGGCGAAAGATCAATTAGTTTGTCATTTTCTGTTACTTTATGCTCGTCTGGATTAATGGTTAAAGTACCGCAGGTATATAAAGTTTCAGGTTCATTATAATTGAATTTTGTTCTTCGCGTAAGCGCGTTGACTCTCGAAATGAGTTCTTTAAAATGAAAAGGTTTTACAAGATAATCATCGGCGCCAGAATCTAAGGCTGTGACTTTATCATCAGTATTACTCAATGCACTGAGGATTAAAATAGGAGTATGAATCTTTTTAAAACGCATTAATTTCACAAGCTGAATACCGTCGATTCCCGGAAGCATGATATCCATCAAAATAATATCCCAGGTATTTTCTTGTACAAGGTCGCGCGCCATCTCTCCAGTTTCGGCCAGATGCACGGTAAAGTTGTTTTCTTCTAAACCTTTTATAATAAATTCGCTGATGCGTTTATCATCTTCAATGAGTAAAACATTCATAGATGCTATGTTAAGTGTTGCTGTTTAGATAAAAGCTGATATGCTTAAATCCAATAATCTGATAAAGTGCTTTTGAAAAGATTATCAAAAATAACATTTATTTTTTGAACCCTATAGGAACAAATAAGTGATTGAAGATTTTTAAGGTATTTTTAAAGTAAGTTGTCATTTCGACTGAAGGGAGAAATCTTCGCAAGCAGCTCTACAAAGATTGGCAATGAATAGATTTGATAAGAATTCTGGAGGAATGAAATATTTATAGATTCATAAAACATACCGTACCAAAAGCTCCATCGTAGCGATATATTGTTGACAATATTTCACCCCGCTGGGGCTCTTTTTGAATAGAATGAATTGTTCTATAAATATTTTGTCCCTCTGGGACTTTTTCTTAAACTTTATTGCTATAAAATAATAATCGCAATTGACCACAATCTTATATAATTTCAGTTTAATTTTTAATAAAAATTTGATTTTCAATTAATTAACTTTTATTAAAGAAAGCTTTAACAGGAACTGTTTCTGCTGGCTGTTTGAAATAACTAATTTTAACTTAAATCAAAATTAATAACGTTTTAAACATTTAAAATCATGAAAAAGAATATAGCAATATTAGCCACAAACGGTTTTGAAGAATCAGAATTAGCATCACCTAAAGCCTATCTTGAAGAGCAAGGCTGGAATGCAGATATCGTCAGTTTGAAATCTGGAACTATCAAATCTTGGAAAGACGGAAATTGGAGCAAAGAATATAATGTTGATGTCGTATTAGATCAGGCAAATGAAGCAGATTACGATGCTTTGGTTCTGCCGGGAGGAGTTATAAACCCTGATTTATTGAGAAGAGAAGAAACTGCAGTAAATTTTGTACGTTCTTTTTTTGAAAGTAAAAAACCTGTAGCCGCTATTTGTCACGGACCTCAAATTCTGGTAGATGCCGATGTTTTAGAAGGTCGAAAAGTAACTTCGTTCTTTTCTGTTAAAAACGATTTGAAAAATGCCGGAGCACAATGGGAAGATTCAGAAGTTGTCGTAGACAATGGATTAGTGACCAGCCGAAACCCAAATGATTTACCCGCTTTTAATAAAAAAATGGTGGAAGAAATTAAAGAGGGAATACACGAACGCCAGAGAGTCTAAAAAAGAATTTTCTATTTAGATTTGTCAAATTATAAAAATGCAGGATCATATTTTGGTTCTGCATTTTTTTGTGGTTTTTAAATCTGCTAATAAAGTTCCGGAGGAATGAAATATTTATAGATTCAAATAACGCACCGACCAAAAGCTCCAGCGGAGCGGCATATTGTAGATAAGATTTCACCCCGCTGGGGTTCTTTTAAAATGGGGAAATTATTTTCTATAAATATTTTGTCCCGCTGGGACTTTCTCAAGACAATTGATATAATTTTAAAAATGATTATTTCTAATAACGATTTTATACATTTGGTATATTGGAAAGTTGATAAATATAGAAACATTATTGAAAGAAAAATCTTTCTTTTTTAAAAAGTTTTCTTACATTTGAAGTTCTTAAATCTTCACATTAAGACAATATAAAATTTGCCCTCGTGCTATGTAGTAAAGCTCCGAAAGGACTTTGACGCCGTGAAGAAGCGT